>JADZBY010000206.1 GCA_020851855.1 Anaerolineae bacterium | reverse complement strand
GAGTGTGTCTGCAAACCCTCACCCCCGGCCCCTCTCCCTCATGGAGAGGGGTGCGGAAACCCAGGATTCCTGCTTTTTCTCCCCTCTCGCTCTGAGGGAGAGAGGGGCCGGGGGAGTGAGGGTCAACACGAAGACGGGCTTTGCAGACACACCCTAGCAATCGGGCGCGTCGCGACGCGCCCCTACCGTTATCGCGGCTGTAGGGGCGGCTCGTGAGCCGCCCGCGTACGCCGTCACCCCCCGATCACGGATAGAACCCGCGCGTCAGGGTGGCCTGCGCGACCCGGTTGATGGCCGTGATCTGTGCGGCGGTGCGCAAATCCACGCCGTGATGCTCCGCCGTCGTCACCACATTGTCGTAGGCTTTGATCAGGACGCGCTCCAGGCGGCGGTAGACCTCGTCCTCGTCCCAGAAGTATTCCTGAAGGCCCTGCACCCATTCGAAATAGGACACGGTGACGCCGCCCGCGTTGGCCAGGATGTCGGGCACGACGGTGATGCCCCGGTCGTTGAGCACGTCATCGCCGTCGGGCGTGATCGGGCCGTTCGCGCCCTCGACGATGAGCGAGGCCTGGATGCGCGGCGCGTTGCTGGCCGTGATCTGGCCTTCCATCGCCGCCGGGATGAGCACATCGCACGGCAGTTCGAGCAACTCGGCGTTGCTCATGCGCTCGGCGTCGCCCACGTAGCCTTGCAGAGTACGCTTCGCGCTGCGCTGCACAAAGGCGCGCATCTCCGGGATGTTCAGGCCCTTCGGGTTGAAGTAGCCGCCGGTCACGTCGCTCACCGCGATGATGTTGAAGCCGAGGTCATAAGCCCGTTGCGCCGCGTTCGAGCCGACGTTGCCGAAGCCCTGGATCACGACGTTGATATCCTTCGGGCTGCGGTGAAGGCCTTGTTGGCGCAAGGCTTCGAGCATACACACGATCACGCCGCGCCCGGTCGCCTCTTCGCGGCCCAGCGAGCCGCCGATGTTGATCGGCTTGCCCGTCACCACGGCGGGCACGGAATAGCCCACCGTCATGCTGTAGGTATCCATCATCCAGGCCATCGTCTGGGCGTTGGTGCCCATGTCCGGCGCAGGGATGTCGATGTTGGGGCCGATGAACAGGATGATCTCCGAGGTAAAGCGGCGGGTGAGGTTGGCCAGTTCGGCGACGGACATCGCCTTCGGGTCCACGATCACGCCGCCCTTTGCGCCGCCATAGGGCAGGTTGACCAGCGCGCATTTCCAACTCATCCACATCGCCAGCGCGCGCACTTCGTCCAGGGAGACATGCAGGCTGTAGCGGATGCCGCCCTTTGAGGGGCCGAGCACCGTATTGTGGTGGACGCGGTAGCCGCTGAAAATCTTGACGCTGCTATCGTCCATCCGAACCGGGAAATTCACGGACAGCTCGCGTCGGGGCCATTTCAGGAACTCAATCAAACCGTCGGGGAGATCGCGCAGGTAAGCCACGGCCCGGTCGAACTGCTGCAAGGCGGTCTGGTAGGTCGGGTCGGAGGTGGCGCGAACAGAGGGCGCCAGGTTTGCTACCATTTGGGAGGGACTCCTGTCTATTTCACTTTTTTCATCGGATAGGCCACTCTGCCGGACGATACATACGTAAGTTTTCTTTGCTGTGTGTGAGTATATCCTGATCTCAGCTATGGTGGAAATCACCCTGTTGTATCACTTCTGGGGTGAGCGTGTAACACTTTGGCCGGAGCGTTGTCCTTATGAGTGAAAAGCGCGTAGGAGTTGAGGAGGACCCGGCCATCGCAACGTTCGGCCTTTCCACGGAACTGGAACTCGCCGCACCGGGCGCGGACAAGGCGCAGCAGGACGCCGAAGCGGACCTGCTCCGGGCGGCGCAGGGCGACCTGCGGCACTTTGCGCCCATCTACGAGCGCTACGCGGCGCGGCTGTACGCCTACTGCCTGCGGCGGGTGGGCGATGCGCGCGAAGCGGAAGACCTGACCAGCGCCATCGTCGCCCGCGCCCTGTCCAGCCTGCACACCTACCGGGGCGGCATGGTCGCAGCGTGGTTGTTCAGCATCGCGCGCAGCACGGTCATCAACCACCTGAAAGCGCGCGGGCGGCGCGCCACCGCCGACTTCGACGAAGCGGCGCGCTATCCGGACCAGACGCCGGGGCCGCTGGAGCGCGTGATCCAGTCCGAGGAAACGCAGACGATCCGCGCGCTTGTCGCCGAGCTGCCCGCCGAGCAGCAAGACATGCTGCTGATGAAGATCGCCGGCGGGCTGACCGCCGAGCAGATCGGGCAGGCGCTCGGCAAAAAGGCGGGCGCTGTGCGCACAGCGCTCAGCCGCATCATCCGGGACCTGCAACGCCGGTTCGAAGCTGAAGTACAGGACCAAGACCAGGAAAAGGAGGAAGGCGATGTCTGGCGCACCCGCCGGTAACCACGACGTGATCGACCGCTTCATGCACACGCTGCGCCACGATCCGGACGCGCCCACTCCGCCCGGCCTGGATGCGCAGACCGCCGACTTTGTGCGGCAGTTGGTGCAGGCCGAAAAGGCCCCGGCGCGGCTCGAACCGGACCAGCACGCCCGAATCTGGGACAAAGCGCTGCGGATGGCGCAGACGTCCGCCGATCTGTCGCGCCTGCGCCCCGGACCGGGCCGTATCGTCCGCCGATTCACCCGATCAGGAGATTCTCCCATGCTCGTTTC
>JADZBY010000205.1 GCA_020851855.1 Anaerolineae bacterium | reverse complement strand
GAACAACGACCCGCCCGCGCGGGGACCGGTCCCGACGCTGCGTGCAGCGCGGGCGCGCATCAACCGCTCGGCCTCGTCGCGCAGGGTGAACAGGTAGCGGTACATGAAGCTGACGATGGCCACCAGCGTGCCCGGCACGCGCAGACTGCCCAGCGCCCAGATCAGGTCCGGGAAGGCGGTGGTGATGGACAGCAGTAGCGCCGCCTGGACCGCCAGCCAGCTCTTGAGCACAATCGCGGCGAAACGGGCCAGGCCGTTGTCGGTGACGTTCAGGCCCAGGACCGAGAACGCGGGCTGGCCGGGCGTAGTGAACAGCAGCGTGACCGCCGCCAGCGCAAAGGGCAGCGCCAGCCCGGCCAACCGCGCCACCCGCCACGGGCTGATCTGCCCCAGTGTGGCCATGGCCGCCAGCAGCGCCCACAGGAGCGGGTAAGCCGGCCAGGCGCGATCTGGCGTGGTCACGATGCCGATGACCAGGATCAGCGTCGTGACGACCTTGACGCGCGGATCGAGCCGGTGCAAGGCGCTGTCGGCGTGCTCGTAGCGTTCCCGAAGGGTACTGTTCACGGGATACTGGGCTGACGCCTACGGTTTGGACGCCGTGCGGCTGTCTGCCGAGCGCTGGCCAGAGCGCCGCGCCGCCGTCCGGGCCATGATCATGCCCAGGCCGGCCACGACGCCCACGCCGATCACGCCGGACAGGATGGTTGCCAGCGCCTCGTTTTGCACAAAGGGAGCCTGATAATCGGGCAAAATCTCATAGGCCGGTCCCTGCGCCGCCTCGATGAAGCCCTGGTCCTCGGCCACACGCTCCAGGCCGTCGGGGTGCGGGCTGGCCAGCGGCGACGCAAACGCCACCGCCAGCGCGATGAGCAGCCCGACCGCGACCCAGCCGGAGCCGCGTGACGTGTCTGCGTGCCGCTCGTGGAGCAGGTCGGGCCGCGTCTGGCCGATGAAGACCAGCGCGCCGACCGTGATCAGCGCCTCTCCAATGCCGATCAGCGCGTGCACGCCGAGCATGGCGGGCAACGCCACACCCAACGGGGCGGTGGATGAAGCCGCCAGTTGGAACGAGGTGGCCGCCGCCGCCGCCATGACGCCCGCCCATGCGCCTGCCGCCGCCCCGGCGTACCCGGCCAGCCGCGAGCCGCGCCCCAGCCGCCGCGCCAGCGCATACAGCGCATAGCCGGTGAAGGCGCTCAGGATGCCCATGTTAAAGATGTTGAAGCCCAGCGCCAGCAGCCCGCCGTCCTGGAACAAGAGCGCCTGCACGCCGACCACCGCCGTCATGACCAGCGACGCCGCCCACGGGCCGATCAGGATGGCCACCAGCGCGCCGCCGAGCAGATGGCCGGACGTGCCGCCCGCCACCGGGAAATTGATCATCTGGGCGGCAAAGACAAATGCTGCCAGAATCCCCATCAAGGGAATCTGCCGCTCGCCGAGGCGGTCGCGGGTGCGGTGCAGCGCCAACCCGATCATCATCACCGTCAGCGCCCATCCGGCAACCGCCACGGGCACGCTCAGGAATCCGTCCGGGATGTGCAAGGCGAGAGGCGGAATGGGCATGGTCGGTTCTCCTGAATAGCCATATGGTGGGGCGAGCACAACCTAGATGTAATGCATTGCATCTGTAAGAATTTGCTCAACGCCAACGCAGATTATACACTCATCGCACTGGAGCCGGTATTGGGCATTTGCCCGCACGTCGGAGCGTGTGATGGACCCCTGCGAAACCGTGATCGAGCGCCTGCGTGGCCTGGGAGAGCGCATCACCATCCCTCGGCGGCTGGTCATCGAGGCGTTGTGCCAGCAGCGCGACCACATCACCATCCGCGCCATCAGCGAGTGCCTGCGGGCGCGTGGACCTGCCGGCGACCTCTCCGAGGCGACGATTTACCGCATCCTGCAATGGCTGCACGGCCTGGGTTTCGTCTCCATGACGGACATGGGCGAGGCGGGCATCGTCTACGAGCTGGTCGAAGCGCCGCACCACCACATGATCTGCCTGGGCTGCGGCGCGGTGGTGACGCTCGACGACTCGTATTTCGAGCCGCTGCGCGCCCGCCTGCGCGACGAGCACGGCTTCCACACCCGCATCGATCACATGGCCATCTACGGCTACTGCCCGGACTGCCGGAAGGGGTGAGGGCGTCAGGGAAAGCGCCTCACCCCCTGGCCCCCTCTCCATGCGGAGTACCGCGTAGAGAGGGGGAAAAGCGCGCCAGCCAGACCACCGATCTCCCCTCTCTATGCCGTCTGGGGGTGACGAGCATGGAGAGGGGTCAGGGGTGAGGATGGTTTGATGCGTTCGCCCTGAATGCGGTCGTGAGCGTCGCCTTTCCCCGACTCTGTGCCATACTATTCTTGCGTCGCCATTACAGGAAAGGTGTACCATGCCGCTGTTGAAGGAAAAGGACCGCCTGCATCTCTTCGAGCAGCTCAAAGCGCTCGCTCACCCGGTCACGCTGGTCGTCTTCAGCCAGCAATTTGAGGACAAGGCGTGCCTCGACGCGCGCGAGATCGCCCAGGAAGTGGCCGAGCTTGCCGAGAAGGTCGATTTCCAGGTTTTCGAATACGAGGCAAACGACGGGCTGGCCGTGCAGTTCGGCGTTGACAAAATCCCGGCCCTGGCCGTGGCGCGCGGCGGCGACGAGATAAAGGACCTGGGCATCCGTTTTTACGGCGTCCCGTCGGGATACCTGTTCACCGCGCTCATGCACGCCGTGATGATGGTCGGCACGGGCGAAAGTGGCCTGTCGCCGGAGCTAAAGGCGTGGGCGGCGTCCGTCCGGGAGCCGGTGCGTATCCAGGTCTTCGCCGCGCGGACGTGCCTGTATTGCCCACCCGCCGTGGTCATGGCGCACCGGCTCGCCGCCGAGAGCGAGCACATCCGCGCCGAGGTGGTCGAGGTGATCGAGTTCCCGTACCTCGCCGTGCGGCACAACGTGAGCAGCCTGCCGCTGACGATCATCAACGATACGTACCGCATCGAGGGTGTGGAGTCCGAGCAGGACATGTTGACGCACCTGCAGGCGGCGGTGAGCAACCTGCGCCAGGCGTGAGAGGGCGCGCAGAAACGGACAACGCAGGCGTTGTCCCTACACCGGGTCGTGTAGGGACGAG
>JADZBY010000204.1 GCA_020851855.1 Anaerolineae bacterium | reverse complement strand
CCGGCCTCAATGTCCTGCAGGATCATGTTTTCCATGAGCGTGCTCTTGCCGACGCCCGTTTTTCCCACGAGGTACATGTGCCGGCGGCGGTCCGCGACGTTCTGGCGGATGCGGATCGGGCCGTCGCCGCCGCGCGTCACGCTGTTGCCCAGGATCACGCCGTTTACCGGCAAACGCGAGGGCGGCGCTACCGGCTTCACGTCGAGCCGCGCAAGGCCCGGCACGCCATCCGGACCGGGCAGCGGCAGGCGGAAGACGATGGCGGCCTCTTGCTCCCCCGCCAGATGCCGGATGCGCGACGCACGCTCCGGCGCGGCGCTGTACACCCAGCCTTCCAC
Organism: Anaerolineae bacterium; assembly: GCA_020851855.1. Classification (GTDB taxonomy): domain Bacteria; phylum Chloroflexota; class Anaerolineae; order Aggregatilineales; family UBA2796; genus JADZBY01. Next base: position 16,065 of record JADZBY010000204.1, on the reverse strand, counting down.
GTCCAGCAGGCGCAGGTTGCGGCGTGCGATCTCCATCTCGGCGTCCGTCTGTGGTCTGACGATGGCGTAACCGCCCAACGAGCCGCCGCCGATCTGGCGCACCGGGCCGAGCAGGGTAGACGCCACCACGTCGCTGAGCAGTGGGCTGACTGCGCCGCTGCTGGCCACGTTCAGGCGCACGACGTACACCTGTGTGGCCAGCGAATCCGCGATGTGCCGGTTGGTGACCACGGCGGTCCAATGCGATCCACTCGCCGCGCGGAGCAGCACCGGTTCCAGGGCAAGGTCATCCGCGCCGACATCGGCAGCGCTGTCCGGTTCGCCGGCCAGAGCCGTTTCCAGCGCCGCATGTTCCCAGGCCATCACGTCGGTGGGCAGCAGGTGCACGCTGACCATCGCCGGGGCTTTCTGCCGCAAGAGCGCCCAGCACAGGTTGTGCAGATTGATCGAGCCGGGCAGGAACGGATGCACCACGTAACGCTCACCGTCTTGCTGTGGCACATACTCGCGGCGCACGACTTCCGCCGCCTCGGCATCCGCGAACGGCTCCAGCAGGTAACGTAGCTCGGCCTCGTCCACGACCGGCTCAAACAGGTACGTATGGTCCTGGGTCGAGGGCAGCACGTCGCGCACGACGGGCCACATGTGCCCGGCAAGCCCACGAGCCGCCGCTTCGGAGTCCGCCGTCACGCGCACCATCAGGGTGATGCTCAGACTGCCCCGTTCGCTGATGTGCGGGTCCGGCTGGCTGAGCATTCGCAGCGCAAAGAGTGGGTCGCCGGGCATGTGGCGCAGGCCGCCGAGCGCCTGGACGAACTCAAAATGGGCGTTGAGCAGATGGTCATACTGCCCCGGCTGTGAAGCGGCGCTCAGATGGCCAACCATGCGCAGCGCGATACCAAACATGGCGTGGAAAGCAGCCGATGGCGCGCGTTGCAGCGTATCGTGCATGACGATGCCATCCGCCGCCACACTGAGGATGACCGGAGTCCCGGACCGGCGGCGGTCGATACGCTCCCGGATGGACGCCGCCTCTGCCGACGGCGCGCTCTCCAACAGCGCGAGCGCCCCTTCCCACTCCCCGTGACGCTCCAACGCGCGCGCCGCTTCCAGCCGGGCCGCGTCGGCCAGCGCCTCGTCGGCGTCCGTCATCGCGGCGCGGAAGTCGTCGAGCGCGAGCAGGTAATGCCCCAACCTCATGGCGGCGCGCCCGCGCAGCAGCCGCGCCCCGGCGTGATCGCGGTGAAGCTCAAGCGCCTGGCCGGCAAGCTGCACCGCCTGTTCCGAGTGGCCACCGTCCAGCAAGGCCCGCGCCTGTTCTACCCGGTGGTCGGCCTGCTGCTCGCGGGCGCTGGCCAGCCGACCCCGGAGCGCACCCACCATCGCAGCCGGGAGCGTTTCGGCCAGGATGTGTGCGATAAGACGTCCGGCCAGGCCCAGGTGTCCGGCGTCGATGAGCATTTCCGTGATGCGCTGGCGCGTCTCAGGCGGGATCACGGTCCAGATTCGGGGCGATTCGTCGCACAGTCGCCACACATGCTGGACAATGGCGTCCGTGACGGGACCCGCGCCCTTGAGTTCGGCGGCCAGCGCCCGGAGCGCTTCACGTTGTGCGTGCTCATATTCCAGCCGTTCGTGCATCTCGGCAACCGGGCGGGGAATGGCTTGCCTGTTGCCGAGCAGCGCCAGGCCGAGCGATAGGCGTTGAAGCGCCTGGTCAATAGCCCCGCGCTCATCCAGGACCTCGGCCAGCCCCAGGTGTGCAAACACCGCATCCGGCGCATTGCTCAAACCGGCGCGCTCGCCGGAGAACTGCTGCGGCGAGGTCTTGGTTCCGCATTCTTCACATTTCGGCTGCGACGGCGTCATCATCCCCCCACAGCGCTTACAGGGCGCGACGATCCCACGCGCCTGGATGAGCGCCTTGCCGGCGGTTTTCCACGATCTCAGGCGCGCAGGTTCCCCGTCGGCCAGCCGAAGCGCCTGGCGATAGGCTCGCTCTGCGCCGCCCAGGTCGCCAAGCCGCCGCCGGGCTTCCGCGACGAGCAGCGCGACGGACGGCAGGCGAGGAATACCGTTCCTGCACCGCGTCATGATCTCGACGGCGGCGCGCGCTTGCTCGACTGTGCCGCGCACCAGACCGACGAGTTCCCTGAAGCACAGCGCCGCGAGCAACTGCCCGAAGCGCTGCCCCTCGTCGCCGTCACGCGGCAGTGTGCGTTCAGCAACCGTAAGCGCGCCGCCGATGTCGCCTTCCACGAGGAGCCAGACAGCCAGCCGCTCGGCTGCCGCGCGGTATGCCGGGTCGCCGGGCGCGGCCTGTTCCAGCGCCACGTGCAGATAGCGCTTGTACGTCTCGCTCGTCGACCGGTCACCACCTTGCCACGGTTTCTCCCGCTGCCGGACCAGCTCGCCAAAGCGGAACTGCTCCGGGACGTTCACCGCAAAGCTTGCCTGGAGAACTTCCGCCGACTTGAAGGCGATGATGGGCGAGAAGGGGCACAGGCTGACCGCGCGTTCAAGCAGGCCGAGCGCACGCTCCGCGTCCATGCGGCGAATAGCCTGCGCTTTCCCAATCTTCGCCTCTGCCTGCTTCAGCGCAAGCGCGCGCAGTTGCTCCCGCTCGTCGGAAGGCGGCAGGTTGAGCAGGATGCTGCCCACTTCGTCTGCCATGTCGTCGGCGTCGGCTTTCAGACACAGCTCTGCTTTGAGCAGGAGCAGGCCGGCGTTGTCGGGGTCGTCGTGCAGAAGCGCCTGCACCTGTTCGAGCGCCGGGCGTGCGCCGCTCTCGGTCATGATCTGCCGAATGTTCTGCAACCGATCCGTGGATATGCTTGGTCCGTTCTGGGACACGTCGTTGCTGAGCCTCCATCATCGTCCTACACCTATATATAACCGTCAAGTTGTGTTAATGTGCCAGATCACGAACGGGCGAGGTTGGGAACGCGGCGCTTAATGGAATTTGTCACACTCTCTCGTGTACACTGTTCAATAGTTGTAGAGCGAGATCGTGTCGTTAGGCCAAGATAGAAGCCCTTTTCAAGGTGTATAGCGCTCTGCCATCCGAGGCGCAGCGCCTTCTGCCACAGAACGCAAGGTGGGCGGGCGCGCGGTGCGCCGAGGCCGCCCTTGTGTTTCTGTCCACCGTTCTGCGAGCGCAAAGAGAGGAGCGATTCTTCGTGGAAAAACCAACTTCGGGTTCCGAGAACAATCCGTTCCTGGCTGCACAGACGCCCCGGCTGCTGCACGATGAAGTGGTGGCCGAGGGGATGGACCACCTGATGAGGTGGCAGAACGAGGGCGGCGCGCGGCGCTTGGCGGCCTACCTTTGCCGGGTCAGTCACTACAGGCTCAGCGGCGATGAAGTGGATGATCTGGTGGGCGAGACGGTGGCGCGAGTCCTGTTTGCCATTCAGCGGGGCCAATACGTCAAACGTGAAAACGCCGCGTTTTCCACGTTCGTGTGCACCGTAGCGCGGCACGTGTACTTCAACGAAAGGAGGCGCAACGCAAAACACTTGATCTACTCGGTCGAGCGTGATGAATTGGTCGAAACCTGGGCCGATCCGCTGCCTGCCGTGGAAGCGCAGATCGAGACAGCCGAAAACTTGCAGTATCTGGCCCAGGGCCTGACAGTGCTTAGCCCGCTGGAGCGTCGCCTGATTGAGGCCCACTACTTTCGCGGGCGTCGGTGGGCCGAGATTGCCAAGGAGGAGAAGAAAAAGTACGCCTCAGTTCGCCAGAAGGGGAGCCGGGCCATCGCCAAATTGCGGGCGCACATGAAGAAAGACGAGTAAACGACCATAGCGAGCGGTTCTGCGGCGAGAGAACCTGGTCGGACCCCCATCCTGGGTTCCCGGTCCGACCAGGGTTTCTGGTTTTTGGCAGAACACATGTCCGATAAGATTGAGGTGAAGGAAGGATGAGGCGATGCAAGCCAGCGGATCTACCAGGAGGACCTAGCATGAAGTATGCAAAGCGCCTCGTGCGCTCTCAACCTGAACCCGTGGCCAGACGTACGGGCGGCGCGCCGAGTGGGCAGATGCCGTCTCAGAATCCGGTGGACGATTTTGACGCAACCTTTGCCCGGCGCTTCTTTCGCGCTGACCTGTCGGCGCAGGAGCGGCCCCCGGCGCAAGGAAGACGTGCCGTGCCCCTCGTGTTCGCGTCGCGTGGCTGCCTGCGGGTGAAACGTATCTACCGATTCCGGAACTGGATCACGAAAAGGGGCAGATGGACGGATTTCCTACGTCGATCTCAAGCGCCTGTCTCGGCTGGCCCCGCGGACGTGTGCAGAGATGGACAGTCTCTCCGCCGCGTCCTCACGCGGGCCACGTCCGGCGCGAGCACACAAGGAACGACTTCGGCCAGCCCCCTCAACAACCCACCGCCCTGCACGTCTCCCGCACCCTCTGACACACAACCACCCTGGCATGAGCCGGAGACGGATTCCCCAGATGAGAGAGCGCGAGCCTTTACCAATGGAGTAGCGGCGTATGTGAAGCAGGTGCGCGCACATTTCGGATTAACGCGCGAAGCACTGGCAGAGGCGCTCGGCATCGGACTGGGGCCGATTGCGACTGTCGAGGATGGGGATGGGAACCCCGAAACAGCCGCGCAGCTCTACGTGCTCGTCAAGGACTATCGGCTACGGGTAGCCTCTCGCGCGAAGATGATGAGGCAGCGATGATGGGTGGCCAGTCCCCACCGGTGCGCCGGAAGGGAAAGGCCCCGCCCGTCGGGACGCCAACACGCTGCATAATCGTGTTACTCTCCCCCTTCTCAAGCTGACGACAGCGAGAAGGGGGAGTCGATTTGCCGGCAAGGCACGCTGAGAACGAGTGCAGACAAGAAGGACGTTGGCCCATGCAGCCGGAAGATGTTCCCTCACGCCAGTGGCTACTCGACGACTGGTACAGCGGGGGACCCAGCGAGGCACTGGATTTGATCATAGACCCAGGGATAAATCGCAACTCGACGCAGAATATTCGTTAGCATAGTACCCCGACAAGGCAAGAACACCCCCTAATCCTGCCCTTCCCCCCATGCAGAGAGGAAGGGAAAAACCGGCTCTGGAAGCCCCTCACTCTTTATGGGGGAGGGGTTGGGGTGGGGAAAACAAGCCTGAATCCTCACCAAGCGGATGTAATAGGTCTATCCAGGCTGGTTATCCTCTACCCAGGAGCAATACCCCACTCACACCCAACACGAACACGCCCGCTCAGGCTACCATATCCCCTGCAAGGTCGATGGTGGGAAGACTCGTGTGATCGTGCTTGCCACGATGACGCCAGCCTTGACTATTGAGATAAGCTCTAGCGATAGCAGATTTCGGCAAACGGGGCAAGGTTTTTGCATACGGGCGCTTCCAGTACGACGCGGAGCGCGACGGCGACTCCTACCTGTGCGGTCAATTCCAGCGCCGTTCGAGTCTCGACCAGAGTCTGCAATGCCTATCCCGCCAAGGCGGCCTGCACAACGTCACCCTATGGTCGCGACATTTGATGGCCCCGGGGTCCGTTTCCCGTCGCGGAGCGTGCTATATTCTGGCAAGCGGGATGGCAAGCGGGAAGGCGTCCCGCCCGATGAAAGGAAGCAGGACAATGGCAGACACCTGGGCGGGCCAATGGGCGCTCATCACCGGCGCGTCGAGCGGGCTGGGCGCGGATTTTGCGCGCAATCTGGCAGCACGGGGCGCACACGTCATCCTCGTCGCCCGGCGCGCGGACCGGCTCGAAGCGCTGGCGGACGAGCTGCGCGCCGCTCACCACATCGATGCGCGCGTCATCCCGGCAGATCTGTCCGAGCCGAACGCGCCCGATCGGCTCTACCAGCAGGTGAAGGCTGCGGGACTGGCAGTCGAGGTGCTCATCAACAACGCCGGCTTCGGCATCTATGGCCGCTTCGTTGAGACGCCGTGGCCGCGCATTCACGAGATGCTGCAACTGAACATCACCGCGGTGTGCCACCTGACGCGGTTGTTCGCCGCCGATATGGTCGCCCGCCGGTCGGGTTACGTGCTTCAAGTCGCCTCTATCGGCGCGTACCAGCCATCGCCGTCCTACGCCGCTTATTCTGCCGCCAAGAGCTTCATCCTGTACTGGGGCGAGGCGCTCAATTACGAGCTGCGCCCCTTCGGCGTCCGAGTCACGGTCCTCTCGCCGGGCGTGACGCGCACCGAGTTTTTGCAGGTCGCGGGCCAACAGGCCAGCTTCTATCAACGCCTGGTCATGATGCGCAGCCCAGACGTGGTGCGCATCGGCCTCGACGCGCTCAAACGGGGCAAGACGAGCATCGTGCCGGGCGCTTTCAACCGCTTCTTCGCCTGGGCCAACCGGCTGATGCCGCGCCGCCTTGCCGCTGCCCTATCTGCGCGGGCGATGGACATGGAATAAGGCGGGAGCGCGGGTCGCCGCCCGGACTCGCGCTCAGAATCCACGCAGCGCGGTGCTCTCCCGGCGCGGCAGGCCATCGCGCGGGGCGCGCTTGAGCACGACGTATTCCAGGCCATGCGCGGCGCAGAACTCACGCTTTTCCGGCTTGTCGCCGTCCTCATTGACGACGTACAGGTCAGGCCGGAGCCGGTCGATCTCCGGCGCAGCGTCCATCCAGCCGTGCCCCGTGGAGATCAGCGCGCCGGTCACGTGGCGGATGCTCGACGCCATGTAACGCCGCTGCGCTTCCGGGAAAAGCGGGTGGCGCTCGCCCTTCAACAGCCGCACGTTGGCATCGTGCCCGACGACGACGTATAGATCGCCCAGCGCGGCGACTTCCTCGAAGAAGCGCACATGGCCGGAGTGCAGGTAATCGTAACAGCCGGTCACAATCGCCTTTTTGCGGCCCGGTGTGCCCATCCCGACCGGCAATTCCGGGAAGCCGTCAAGCGCGGAGTCCGGGATAACGTGATAGGCCACGCCGCGCGCCGCGCACCAGGCGCGCCGGTCGGGCGCATCGTCTTCTGCGAGCACGGCGAGCGCCTGCCCGCCCATATCGAGCAGCCGCTCTGCCGCGCCGGACTCGTCCACGGCGACGCGGTCCACGAATCGCACCGCGCCCAGCACATACTCACGCTCGGCCAGCGGGAAACGGGGCGGCTTGCCGGTGCGCCTCTCGACCATCTCATCCGTCCACAGCAGCGCGTGAACCGGCCCAAGCCGCGCCGCTTCCTGCAAAAAGCGCATCTGCCGCGCCTGCACATCGTCAAACGCGCCACTGACAATGACGTTCACCATGCGTCCTCTTGGCTCCACTATCGTTACTGCCCGCCCGTCTCGAAGACCGGCATCCCGCCGCCGTACCAGGGCGGCCACGGCGTAATGGACAGGTCGTAATATTCCTCGATGATGCGCCGCACGATGGGCGAGGCCACATACGAGCCTTCATTGCTGCGCTCGACCATCGCCACGACGGCGATCTCCGGCTCGTCGGCGGTTTTCCCGGCGAACGCGGCGAACCAGGCGTGTGGCAGCGCGCCCGTCTCCGCCGTGCCGGTCTTGCCGCAGATGACCGCGCCGCCGCCCCAGTCTTTGTACACAAAATAGGCCGTGCCGTATGAAATATCCGTCGTCACGCCGCACATCGCCGCGCGGATGCCCTCAATAACGCCCGGCTGGAAGTTAAACTCGCTGTGCACACGCGGCTCGGCCACGTACGACGGCTCGTTGATGATGCCCACCTGCCGCACCAACGACGGCTCGTACAAGCGCCCGCCGTTGGCGATGGCCGCGACCATGTTCGTGATCTGGAGCGGCGTGACCACGATGTCGCCCTGCCCGATGGCGGCATTCAGCGCGTTGCTGCCGGTCCAGGCCAGCCCGGTGAGCTGCTGGTACGTGGCCGGATCGGGCACATTTCCGGCGGATTCCGCGATGTCGCGGCTGCCGGTCGGCGCACCGAAGCCCATGCGCCGCGCGTAGGACGGCAGAATCTCCGGGTCAACGCCGTTCAGTGTCCAGCCGATGTGCCAGAAATAAATGTTGCACGAGCCGGTGAGCGCCTGTTGCAGCGTGATCGTGCCGTGCCCGCCGCGCAGCCAGTCGCGCCGCGTCCGGTCGCCCAGCGGTGTGCCGTTCCACACGCCCCGGCACGAATAGCGCGTGTTCAACTGGAACTCGCCGCTGTCCAGCGCCGCAGCCATGGTCACGATCTTGAACACAGAGCCGGCGGGATATTGGCCCAGTGAGGCGCGGTTGAAGGTTGGGCGGCGTGGGTCATTGGCCCAGGCCTGGATAAGTTCCTTTGCGTTGGGCAGCGACGAATTGGGGTTGAAAGCTTCGACGTCGAAGGTCGGATAGCTGGCGATGGCCAGGACCTGACCGGTGTTCACATCCAGCGCCACGGCGGAGCCGCCCGGCGCGTACGTTCCCCACGAGGACTCCTCAAACGCGCTCCGCAGGGCATTTTGCACCGCTTCTTGCAGGTCGCGGTCGAGGGTGAGGTACACGCTCTGGCTGGGCGTGGCAGGCCGTTCGGCCAACATGCGCAGGATTCGCCCGTCCAGCACGAGATTCAGCTTGACGCCGGGCTTTCCGGCCAGCGACTCTTCCCATGCGCGCTCGATGCCGTCAATGCCGATCATGGCGTCCTGCGGGTAGCCGCGCGCCACCCACGCATCGACCTGCTCGGCGGGGATCGGCCCGACATAGCCCACGACGTGCGGGGCAAGTCCGCCCGCCAGATAGCGGCGCGTCGGGCGGTTGCTGTAATCCAGCGCGCAGTGGCGCTCCAGGTCGGCGCGCTCAAGCTGGAAAATGGCGATGTCGAGCTGGCCGATCTCGTAGGCGAAATCGCGCCCGGTGGCCGGGCCGAACAGGGTGCGCATCTGGTCGGCGGTGCGGGCGGGGAAGACGCGGGCGAGCGCTTCCCAACACGCTTCCGGGTTATCGTCCGGATAGGTCTGCGTGCGCAGGGTGACGACGACGGCCTGCCCGTTCATGTCCGCGATCACCTCGCCGTCGCGGTCATAGATGTTGCCCCGGCTGGGCCGCGTCCGCACGATGGACAGCACCGCGCCGTCGCGAAATTCGGGGATGATGTCGCCGGGCGTCCAGGCCACGCGCCAGCCCTCGGCCACGTGCACGAGCTGCAAGACGCGCTCCGGGTCGGTGAACGCGCCGAACAGCTCGCTGTCAAAGCTCATGTCATAGGCGATCTGGGCCGTCGCGCCTTGAAGCAGCCCGCTGGCGAAGGCGTAGGACTTGCCATCCGCCACGAGCGCCAGCGCTTGCTCCGTTTCGCGGTACTGGCGCTCAAAATCGGCGCGTGGAAACGCATCCTGGCTGTTCACGGTGAGCAGGGTGTACATCGTATCGTAATTGCCCTGCACCCAGCCGTTCAGGAAGTCCGCCGCCGTACGCTGCGCATCTTCCATCGACGGGCCAGCCGCCGGGGCGACGGTCGCGGCCTGGGGCGCAGTCGGCGTGGTCTGGCCGGCGGCAGGCGGCGCGGGCCGGCACGCCACGACCAGCACCGGCAGGAGCGCAAGCGCGCACAGGGCGGCGAGTGTGGCTTTTCGGCGCGGGCGGCGGGCTGGCGGAAGACGTTCCCCGGACAAAGGCGCTCTCGTTGATTGCAGTGTACACTGACGCCCATTATAGCGCACCGGCGAGGTCCAACGAGGAACCGCCCACGACCATGATCCCGCTCACATCCACCATATCCGCCCGCGAATGGCGTCGCGTCGCCCTCTTTGCGCTCGCCGTCACGCTGCTCACCACCATCCCGTACCTGGTCGCGCTCGCCGCGCAAACCGAACAGGCGCGTTTCGGCGGCTCGGTGTTCGGCGTGGACGACATCGACACGTATCTGGCCAAGATGCGACAGGGCGCGAATGGCGAGTGGCTGTTTCGGCTGCGTTACACGTCCGAGACGCACACGCCCGCGCCGATCATCCTGCCCTACATCACGCTTGGCCACATCGCCGGGCTGTTCGCGCCGCCCGGACCGGCCCGCGTCGATACGCTGGCGCTGGTTTATCACGCGGCGCGGCTGGTCTTTGGCGTCGCACTGATCCTGGTCTACTACCGGTTCGCCGCGATCTTCCTGCGAGCGCGCCGCGCGCGCTGGCTGGCGCTTATCCTGATGACGCTGGGAGGCGGGCTGGGCTGGCTTCAGGCGCTCGCCGGGTTGGCCGAAGCGCCGGGCTTCCGGGCCATCGACCTGTTCGTGCCGGAAGGCTTCACCTTTTATCTGCTCTATGGCCTGCCGCATCTCGCCCTGGGGCGGCTGGGGCTGTTCGGCGGGCTGCTGCTCTTCCTGCGCGGCGCGTGGCGCAGCGCCGTGCTGGCCGGGTTGTGCTGGCTGGTCATGGCGCTGGCGGTGCCGTTTTACGTGGGCGTGCTCGGCGCGGTGCTGGGTGTGTGGGGGCTGGCAATCTGGCTGCGCACGCGGCGATTTCCTCTCGCATTGCTCGGACGCGGGCTGGCAGCGGGCGCGCCGGGGGCGGTCTATCTGGCGCTCTCGACGCTCGCGGTGAACGCCGACCCGGTCCTGCGCGTCTTCCAGGCGCAGAACTATCTGCCATCCCCGCATCCGCTGCAATTTCTGGTCAGTTACGGGCCGTACCTGCTGCTGGCGTTGCCGGCGTTGGGCTGGGCATGGCGGCGCGGCGCGCGCGAGCCGGTCTTCATGTTGCTGCCCATCTGGCCGGTGACCGGCTTCGCGCTGGCCTACGTGCCGCTTGAGGTGCAGCGCCGCTTCATCGAGGGCGCGTTCATGCCGTTGTGCGTGCTGGCCGCCGCCGGGTTGTGGCTGGGGCCGTTCGCATGGCTTCGCCGCAAGGTAAACACTCGCGCCTACCGGTTTTCGGCGCGCTTGCTGCCGGTTGTGGGCGGCGTGGCCAGCCTGACGCTCGCGCTGACGCTCGTCATGGGCGTGTTCGCCGCGCTGAGCGCCGATCCGGCCACGCGGCTATTCCATCCGGTGGATGAACTCGCCGCCCTGGATTGGCTGGATGCTACGGCGCAGCCTGACTCCGTGATTCTGGTGCAGAACGCCGCCACGGCCAGTTACCTGCCCGCGCGCACCGATCTGCGCGTGTACTACGGCCACGGCGTCGAGACGGTCCACTCGGCGCGCAAGTGGGACGAGGCGACGCGCTTCTTCGCCGGGGAAATGACGCCCGACGAGGCGCGGCGCTTGCTGGCGGATGGGCAGGTCGCCTACGTGGTCGCCGGGCCGGATTCGAGCAATGCGGGCGCTTATCCGGGCCTGGACGAGCGTCACCGCAGCGGGCGCTTCACCGTCTATCGCGTCGCCGGACGGTGAACGACGGGTCTTCCTCTCGCGGACGTGCGCGGGCGGCATAAGAGCGGACAACGCAGGCGTTGTCCCTACGGTGTGGGTCGTAGGGACGAGGCCTGCCTCGTCCGCTTGTCCGCCCCAGGGAGAGGTGGCAGGCGGCAAGGCTTCTTCTTCCACTCTGGCCATTCGGGCCGCCTTGTGGTTATAATGTCTGGCCGTGTTCCTGCCCTGCCCCATATAATCTGCGCTGCGCATCCCACTGCCGACACGGCGGGACCATGCGCGATTGTGATGGGCCATCGTTGTGTATACGTCGCGATCGTCTTGAGGAGTATGCATGTCTGACCAATACCATGTTGCCGATACTGGCCTCGCGCCCGGTGGTAAGCTCCGCATCGACTGGGCGCACCAGGAAATGCCGGTGCTGGACCAGATTCGCGAGCGCTTCGAAAAAGAGAAGCCGCTCAAAGGTGTCCGCATTTCCGCCTGCCTGCATGTGACGACCGAGACGGCGAACCTGATGGCCACGCTGCAATCGGGCGGCGCGGATGTGGTGGTGTGCGCCTCGAACCCGCTCTCCACCCAGGACGACGTAGCCGCCTCGTTGGTGACGCATTACGAAATCCCGGTGTACGCCATCAAGGGCGAAGACCGGAACACCTATTTCAGCCACATCCAGAAGGCGCTCGACCACAAGCCGCATATCACGATGGACGACGGCGCGGACCTCGTCGGGGAACTGCACAAGGAACGCCGCGAGCTGCTTTCGGGCGTGATTGGCGGCACGGAAGAAACCACGACGGGCGTGATCCGGCTGCGCGCCATGGCCGCCGACGGCGCGCTGATGTTCCCCGTCGTCGCCGTGAACGACAGCAATACCAAGCACATGTTCGACAACCGCTACGGGACCGGCCAATCCACGCTGGACGGCGTAATCCGCGCCACGAACATCCTTCTGGCGGGCCGTACGGTGGTGGTGGCGGGCTATGGTTGGTGCGGGCGCGGCGTGGCCAGCCGGGCGCGCGGCATGGGCGCACACGTCATCGTCACCGAGATCGACGCGCTCAAGGCGCTTGAGGCGGTCATGGACGGCTTCATGGTCATGCCCATGGAGCAGGCCGCGCGCATCGGGGACATCTTCATCACCGTCACCGGCGATGTCAACGTGCTCGATAAGCACCACTTCGAAGCCATGAAGCACGGCGCGCTTGTGGCCAATTCCGGCCATTTCAACGTCGAGATCAACATCCCGGCGCTGGAACAGATGGCCGTCGACGCGCCGCGTCAGGTGCGCCCGTTCGTCCAGCAGTACACGCTGCCCGGTGGGCGGCAGATCAACCTGCTCGGTGAAGGCCGCCTGATCAACCTGGCCGCCGCCGAGGGCCACCCGGCCAGCGTGATGGACATGAGCTTTGCCAACCAGGCGTTGGCCGCCGAGTTCATGCTGCGCAACGCGGACAAGCTCGAAAAGCGGGTGCACAGCCTGCCGGTCGAGGTGGACCAGGAGATCGCGCGCCTGAAGCTCGAGGCGATGGGCGTGCGCATCGATACGCTGACCGCCGAGCAGGAGCATTACCTGAACCAGTGGCAGGAAGGCACGTGATCTGATCGTACCCAACCGGGAATCATGACGTCATTCCGCCAGCTTCCATGCGCTCCGCAGGGCCGGTCCGAACGGTCCTGCCCGTGCGGGGCGCGTGCCTCAATAGACCCTGCGCCGAATAGAAGCTGAGTATTCCGGGCATTTTCGGCAAGGAGCTTCCCTATGCGTGACAGTGGAAAACGACCCTCATCCGTGCGTCGGCTCGCGCTGGCCGTCCTGATGGCCTTCGCGATGGTCGCCGCGCTCTTCGCATTTCCGGCCCCGGCCAGCGCCCAGACGAGCGCGACGCCGGGCGGGCGAATCCGTTTCGTACACGCCGTGGCCGATGGCCCGGCGGTGGACATCTACGTCGATTCGCAGCTGGCAGCGGGCGGGCTGGAATTTGGCGGCGCAACGCGCTTCCTGGCCGTCGAGCCGGGCAGCCGTGAGGTCGAGGTCATGGCCGGCGGCGGGACCACGTCGCTGTTCAAGGCGACCGTAGACGTCAGCGCCGACCTGGGCCGCACCGTGGTGCTTCAGGGCGCGGCAGACACGCTCGCGGCGGGCCTGTACGAGGATGATCTCAACCCGACGCGGCCCGGAAACGTCCGGGTGACGGCCATTCACGCCCTGGATGGTGCGCCCGCCGTGGATGTGCTCCAGGTGGACGGCGATACGGTCATGCCCCTGGTGCAAAACCTGGCGTTTGGCCAGCCCTATGGCGCGGTGGACATCCCGGCGGCGGCGGCGGACCTGGTGCTCGTCCCGGCGGGCGGCAACGTGAGCAACCCGGTGCTGCGCGTCAGCGGCGTATCGCTGGCGGCGGGCACGGAAGTGGTGGTTGTCGCGCTGGACGGGCCGACGGCGCTCGTGCTCAGCGAGCCGACCGCGCCGGATGACGCCGGGAACAGCGGCCTGGTCCGGATGGTGCACGCCAGCCAGGGATCGCCGGCGGTGGATGTGTACGTTGGCGAGAGCCTGATCGCGCCTGGCCTGTCGTATGGCGCGGCGACGCCGCACTTGGCGCTGGCCGCCGGAACGCTCGACGTGGCCGTGCGCGTGGCGAAGTCCGCGCCGGATAGCACGCCGCTGGTCAGCGCAACGCTCGACCTCGCGGCGGGCAGCGCGGTGACGGTCGTCGTCTCCGGCCCGATTGACGGCCTGCAGGTGAACGCGGTCGCCAACAACATTGCGCCGCTCGATCCGAAAGTCGCCCGCGTGCAGTTCACCGATGCGACCGGCGCGGGCGCGACGCTGTCCGTAGCGCCGGGCGTCACGCTCGATGCGCTGGATGCGCCTGCCCTGGAAGCGCCCGCCGGGACGTACACTCTCCAGGTGGGATTGGGCGGCGGTGACACGCTACTGACGCAGCCGACCACGCTCAGCGGCGGCGTATTGTACGACGTGATCGCGGCAGGCGCGCCGGATGGGGCGCTTCTGACCGAGCCGCTCCTGATCGTGGCCGCGACCGGCCTTAACGAGCAGCCGGGCAGCGCGCCGCTGCCTGCGGTACAGGTCGCCGTCCAGCCGACGGAGCCTGCCCAGGCCACCGATGCGCCGAGCGCGGCCACCTCAACGCCGCTGGCCATCGGCGTAGCGCCGACGCCCGCGCCGCTGGTGCTGCCCAGTTCGACGCCTGCGCCGGTGGAATTGCCGGTGCTGCCGACGGCGACCGAAGCGGCGGTTGCCCTTGCGCCGACGGCCACGCTGCCGCCCGTGGTGGCCCTTCCCACGGCGACATTGCCGCCGCTCCCGGTGACGGCCACACCCGATCCGAACCTCGCGCCTGCGCCGACGCTCGCGCCGCCGCCGGTGGCGCTGGTCGTCACGCCGACCGCGACGCCCATCGGCATCACGGGTTACCTGGGGCAGGTGGACACCAACCCGGGCACGAACCTGAAGATCCGCGAGTACCCGCGCGAAGACGCCAAGACGCTGGCGCTCGCGCCGAGCGGCGCGGTGCTTGACATCGTCGGCATTCGCGGCCCCGTGCAGGAGCCGAACCAACCCACCCCGACCGCCACGGCCACACTCTCCCCCGAAGGGCTGACCATCGACCAGCTCTGGGTATTCGTCATCTGGCGCACGGACGACGGCGGCCAGATCAGCGGGTGGACGAAGCCGCTGTACCTGATCACGACCGATCCACGCGGACGCCGCCTGACCACCATCGAAGACTTCCTGATGTTGAATCAGGTTCCGGAGAACGAGTTTGGCGAGATCGCCACCGGGTTGGCGACGCCCATCCCGACCCGCGACCTGCGCCCGCGCGCCCGCGTCGCCCGCGTCAACGAGGGCACCAATCTCCAGATTCGCCGCCTGCCCGACATCCAGGGCGAATCGCTGGCGCTGGTCCCGAACGGTGTGGAGATGATCGCCATCGAGCGGACCAACGTGGAGTCGCGCGGCGGTCTGGTGGGCGAGCCGGAGAGCCTGACCTGGGTGCGCGTGAGCCTGGAAACGGACACCGGCACGGTCACCGGCTGGGTGAACTCGCAGTACGTGGACCTGTACCTTGCCGGGCGGCTGATCACCCTGGAAGACCTGCCCGAAGCGGCAGAAATCATCCCCGGCGACGTGGCGGGCAACGTGACGCTGGCCACGCCGCCGCCTGCACCGGGCCTGATCGGGACGGTAGACCGCCTCAATCCGGGCGCGAACCTGCACCTGCGCCGCACGCCCGACTCGGCGGGCGAGTCGCTGACCCTGATCCCGGCGGGTGCGCAGATCCCGATCATCGGGCGCAACGGCGCGGGCACGTGGTTCCTGACCACCTACGGCGGCGTCGAGGGCTGGATCAACGGCGAGTATGTCACGGTCACGCTCGACGGTCGCCGCTACGATGTCCTGGAAATCCCGATCACCACGGGCGAAGAGAACACCTTCGGCACGCCGACAGTGACGCCCACGCCCACCGCACAAAGCTGAGCGCGACTCGATCTAGAGGCTGTTATGAACTCTGAGCCTCACCCCCTGGCCCCCTCTCCACGCGGAGTACCGCGTAGAGAGGGGGAACAACGCGGTAGAGGGCGCGCCGACTCCCCTCTCTACGGCTGCCGGGGTCCCCTCTGGGGTGGCAGGCGTGGAGAAGGGCCGGGGGTGAGGTCAGTGTCTTGGCTGGATCGTTGGGCGCACTGTCCGACGCTCAACAGCGTATAACCGGTTCTGAGCAGCGTTCTGACTGACACAGAAGCCCCGATCTCAGCGTGAGATCGGGGCTTCTGATCACGGCGCGTCGTGGG
>JADZBY010000203.1 GCA_020851855.1 Anaerolineae bacterium | reverse complement strand
TACTGTCCACTCTCCGGAAGGGTGAGCGCGATACGCTGCGCCGGGCCATCTCCGCGCACCGGGCGGCCCACCGCGTCGCCGTGTGGACCGAGCAGCACGAGCGGCGGGGGCGAGCCGCCATCCGCATCCGGCCCGGAGTCCCGAAATTCGACCGTGATCTGGTCGCCCGCCGCCCCGGTGAAGGCCCAGCGCGTTTCAGCCTCGGCGAGCGAACCGGTGACGGGCTTGCCGTAATCGAGCACGCCTTGCATTCGCGGCGGAAGCGCGGTGGATTGGGCAGACGGGCCGCACGCGCCGGCCAGCAGCGCCAGCCAGGCGAGGGCCAGGGCCGCCCACGCCGAACGCCGCCGCGATGGGCGGCTCATTGGCAGCTTGGCTGGTCGAGGATGTCGCGCGGCCATACCGCCCCGTAAAAGGCCAGATACTCAGAGATGTGCGCGGCCCAGTATGCGGCATCGTGGCGGCCTTCCGGGTTCACGGTGAAGCTCACGTCCACACCCGCATCGGCCAGCCGCGCGACCAGCGTCTCGTTGTTGCCGCGAATGGGGTCCAGGCCGCCCACGTCCAGCCAGAAACGCGGCTGCTGCCCGGCGGGGAAGGTGATGGCGCGCGCCAGCGTCAGCGGGTTGTAGGCGGGCGGCTGGTCATCGTAAAAGGCCGCGCTGTGCCCACCCACCGCGCTGAACAGGTCCGGATGGCGCATGCCGAGGGAGTAGGCCCAGAAGCCGCCGCGCGAGATGCCGCCGATGGCGCGCCCGTCGCGGTTTTCCCAGGTGCAGAAGTTCGCCTCGACCTGCGGGATCAGCTCGTCGATGATCACGTCTTCCCAGACCAGGCTGGCGGGCAGGTCTTCCGTGCCGCCGGTGGGCAGGATCAGGATCATGGGCGGCAATCCACGCAGCGCCAGCCCGCTCTCCATCGCCCGCTGGATGCCCAGTTCGCCAGTCCAGAAGGTCTGATCCTGCCCCAGGCCGTGCATCAGGATGACGTAGGGGAAGCGCCGCCCGGAATCGTCGTAACAGGGCGGCAGGTAGGCCTGATAGGTCACGTCTTCGCCCGTGATCTCGCTCACGAAGTCCAGATCGACCAGCGCGCCGATCTTGTCCGCGCAGCGCCACGGCGTCGGGCTGGGCACGGGCGTGCGGGTGGGCGGCGCGGGCGTCGGCGTTGGGCTGGATGTGGCCGTCGGGGTCATGGTCGGCGTCGGCGTGACGGTGGGGCGCGGTGTGCTGGTCAGGGCGATGGCCACGCTGGTCGGCTCCGGGGCGAGTGGATCGCAGGCCGAGGCGAACCATCCGGCCAGAAAGAGGCAGAAGCACACACAGGCGAGACGCCGCATTTGTTGGGAGCGCATAAACCCTGATCGAGCGCGTGACGGGTGGGCAGACCGCCGCCGTTTATAGCCCAGATTCGGGAGCGGGGCAAACGGGCGGCGAGGGGGCGCGCCCGGCGCTGAAGCGACCGGGCTGAGTCTACAAAGCCGTGACGGGCTGGAATACGCCTTCAGCCCGCAGGGCGTCGTCGTTTTAGCCCCATGCCATCAGCGTGGGCGGTCACGGCAGAACAGGATGTGATTGCTTCACCGGGCGGCGTCCCGCCATCCAGCCTTCGTAGATGCGTAAGAGGGCCACGCTGCCCAGGATGATCAGACTGCCCACCACTTGCACGCCGTCCAGCCGCTCGCGGAGCAGCAGGTAAGCAATCACGGCGGTGAAGGGCGGCTCCAGCGTCGCGATCAGGTTCACCACGGTCGAGGGCAGCAGGGTGAGGCTGACATTGTACAGGCCGAAGCCCATCACGGTGGGCACTGCCGCCAGCACGAACAGGACCAGCCAGCCGGCCCATTCGCCATCCAGCCAGAAGATGTCCGCCGGGCGCGATGCGCTGCCGGGCAGCGGTGCGCCGGGGATCAGGTTCACCGCGAGCAAGACCACGCTGGCAAAGCCAAAGGTGTAGATCAGCGTCGTCCACGGATTCAGGCCACGCTGCGACGCCTTGCGGCCCATCAGCGTGTAGCCTGCATAGCCCAGGCCGGACAGTAGCCCGGTCAGAATACCCGCCGGGTTGGCCGTCCAGGCGGCGGCGTCCAGCGCGCCCGATACGAGCACACAGCCCGCGAAGCTGGTGACGATGACCAGGATTTTGGCCCAATCCAGGCGTTCTTTGAGCAGCCAGCAGCTCAGAAGCGCGGTGAAGGCCGGGGACGAATAAACCAGCACCGTGGCGATAGCCGCGCCGTTTTGCGCGACGGAGAGCGTCCATAGCGCGTTGAAGACGGCCAGCACGACGCCATAGCCCACCAGGAATGGCAGGTGCGACCGCCCGGCGCGCAACAGCGCCGGGCGCAGCAGCCCCAGCGCGACGAGCAGCGTTGCCACGACGAACACATCGCGCCACAGGGCGAGCACCAGCGCGGGCAGGCCATACGTTACCGTCAGATGGCGGATGAAGATGGCCGTGGTGGACAGGATCGCGGCGCTGATCAGGGCGATCAGGTAGCCGCGCGTCAGGGCGTTTTTCGCGGTTGGGGAATCGGGCATGACAGGGCGTTTCCCTTCCAGAGCGTCAGATCGCGCCTATTGTAGGGGTAGAATCTGACCGGCGACAGGGGCAAAAGGCACAGAGCGCCGCGCTTACAGAAACGAAACCAGGGCGCGCCTGCACGTCCGTTCTTGCGTTGCCCCCCAATCCCCCGAGTCCCTCTCGCCGTGAGGAAGAAGGACCGGGGGCGAGGGTTTGAGGGTTTACAGACACATCCTCGTACGGCAACCTGGGAAGGAGTCGAGAGTCGTTTCTCCCGCCCCAATCCATCCCCCATGAAGAGGGATAGGCTCCCAGAGCCGGTTTCCCCTTCCCCTCTGCATGGGGGGAAGGGCAGGATCAGGGGGTGCTCTTTCCTGGTTGTCGTACTCGTCTCGCGGATCAGTTGCCCATCACGCTCGACGCGCGGATGGCCTCTGCGGCAAAGGGCTGCGCCGCCGAGATAGTGATCTCCCGCGTTTCGCCGGGCAGCAGATCGAAGTAGTTGTCCGACGG
>JADZBY010000202.1 GCA_020851855.1 Anaerolineae bacterium | reverse complement strand
TGACGAGCAGCGCCGAACGCGCCACGTTCGAGGCCGACGGGGCCTTGAGCGCGCCGTTGCCGTTCGTCGTCGTATCGCCGGTGGATGCGGCCATGTTTCCCCTCGTGGTGATGCGAACCCTCACCCCCGACCCCTCTCCCTCAGAGCGAGGGGCAAGAATCGGCGGGCCTCGCCCCTACGCGACTGATGGTATCGATGGCGGGCGCGTCGCGACGCGCCCCTACACACGGCGCTGCGGTAGGGGCGGCTCGCGAGCCGCCCGGCATTTCGATCCACCCCATCCGGTCAAGATGCACAATCGTAGGGACAACGCCTGCGTTGTCCGCCGGTTATCGCTATCGCGTTTACCCCTGCGGGGCGCGGAACGCGCCGGCGCGCACTTCGGCCAGGCGCTCTTCGGCGGGGCGATACGTCGGGTTGATGAGCAGCGCCCGTTCGAAGGACCGCGCCGCGGCGTCCAGGTCGCCCTGCGCCGCCAGCGCCATGCCGCGCCAGTAGTGCGATTCTTCCAGGTCATTCGACGTGCCGAGCGTCGCCTGTGTCAACGACAGGACCTGGGCGTAATCTCCGGCCTGATAATAGGCTTCGTAGGGCGTGAATTGATACCACAACATGCGCGGCGGCAGGCCACCCCCGACGTTGAAAGCCTGGTCAAAGGCGCTCACGGCGCGTTTGTAGTCGCGCAGCATGGTGTAGCTCGATCCCAGGTTGAACCACGCATACGGGTTATCCGGCGCGCTGGACGCCTCTTCGGTGGCCGTGCTCAGGGCGTACTGGATGCTGTACGTCACGTCGCGGTGCGGCCCCAGCACATTGGCCAGGTCTTGCTCGCGGTCCGCCGGGTACAGGACGATGAACAGCCGGTTGAACATCTGCCAGCGGCGGTCCAGTTCGTCGTAGCTTTCCCAGCGGTCGCCCAGGTAGGTGTCCAGGCCGTGCATCTCGCGGCGCGAGTCGTCGTAGCCCTGGATGGTCAGATAGTGGCCGAGCCAGCCTTCTTCGCGCAGGTTGTAGCCTTTTTCCAGGATGACGGAGAAATTGTTCGAAACGAGCCGCTTCACCAGGTCCAGCGTGCCGCCCACGCGCATGAGCGCCTTGATCGGCGCGCCCTGCTGCACATTCACGTTGTCGTTGACGTAACTGACCATCTCCCAGGGCGAGACGTTGCGGTCTTCCCGGTTGGGCCGCAGCGCATCGATGATCTGGCTCTGTCTGCCGTTCCAGCCCATGTAATTGAGCGCCTGGGTCAGGTTGGCCGGGCCGCACGTATTCCACTGCTGCTGGACGTAGCGGTAGCCCGTCGCCTGCCACGACGAGGGGACCGGGATATCGGTCGGGGTGGGCGGCGGCGGCAGAGTCGGCGTGGCCGTGGCCGTCGGCTGCGGGCCGAAGGTGGGCGGCGGGGTCGGGCTGGCCAGCAACGGCGCGAGCACGGGCGTCACGGTGGCCAGCGCAGGTGTGCCGGGCGGCGCATTCGTCGCGGCGGGCAGCGCGGGCGCGCTGGTATTCGCCTGCGTCGGTGCAGGCACAATCGCCGCCGTGTTGTCCGTCGCCGGCGGTTGAAGCGGGACGCCGTCAGTCTGCACCTCGCCGCCCGCCATGTTGAACTGGTCGCCGCCCACGGCCAGCGCGCTGCCGGGATCGGTCAGATTCGGCGCGGGAAGGCTGACGGCGGGCGAGGCGAGCAAGGCCAGCGCCGCCGCCTGATCGACCTCGTCGGGCGCGGTGGTCGGCAGCCGGTCGGCGTTGTACACCCTCGTCGGCGCGAAGGCGTGCAGGAACGGGATGCGGTTGGCCCAGACAACCTGTTCGCTGGTCGGCAGGCTGCGATACCACATCGGCGCGACGATGAGCGTGATCATGGTCAGGCCGGTGAACAGCAACATGCCGAGGCCGGTCAGGCCGAGCACCCATTTGATCAGGTTCAAGCGCCGCCGGGCCAGGAAGTCCGGGTCCTGGGCAAGGCGTTTCTCGATGGCGAGGCGCTGTTGTTCACGCCACGCCTGGCGCGCCGCCATGCCGCGCTTGTTCCCGTTTACCTCTTCGGCCATGCCTAAACCCCGCTGCCTCTCACCGCGCGCCGCCGGGCAGCCGCTGGATGAACTCGATACGATTGCCGAACGGATCCCGGCTCTCGAAGCGCGCGTAGCCGGGAATGGGGATCGACTGCTCGACGGTGTAGCCGGCCTCGAGCAGACGCGCCCGGACCTCTGTCAAATTCACGACCTCATAGGCGAGGTGCGCTTTGGACCGTTCGTGCTGCACGCCGTCTTCGACGCCGATATGCACCTGGATCGCGCCCGCCTGAACCCAGAACCCGCCACGGCCCTTGAGCGCCGCCGGCTTCTCGACCTCTGGCAGCCCCAGCAGGCCACAATAAAAGGCCCAGGCGCGCTCATGGGCGCGTGCGCCAGAAGGGATCGTGATTTGCGCGTGGTGCATGCCGATGATCTTCATCCGGCTGTTCCCGGACCTTTCCCGCCGGGCAGGGTACTCCATGAACGTGTCTGTGAGCCGTCATCATAGCCAGAAGTGCGCCGCTTGACAACAACGCCGCGTGAGACGGTGGGGAGCCGCCGGGCGAAACGCCGCGCCGGACGCCCGAATTTGCCGCCCTTTATGGGACACGGCGCGATATGTTAGAATACGCTGAGTGCAGGGGAGATCATGACCGACAAAACCTCACGCAGCATCCAGGCGCTTCGCGACGCCGGTTACCGCCTGACCGGGCCGCGCCTCACCATCCTCGATATTCTCGAAGGCAACCACGGCCACATCACCGCCGCCGAGCTGCTCCGGCAGGTCGAGATACGCGATCCATCCATCGGGCGGGCGAGCGTTTTCCGCACCCTGGACCTGATGATCAAGCTGGGCATCGTCTGGCCGACGGTGCAGGGCGGCACGACGGTGCACTACATGCTCATGCCCAGCGAGCACCACCATCACATCGTGTGCACGGGCTGTGGGCGGCTGATCGAGTTTGAGGACTGCGGGCTGGGCGCGCTGATCCGGACGCTCGAGATGCGCTTCGACGTGCGCATCGACGGCCACCTGCTCGAATTGTACGGCCAGTGCGCCGCGTGCCGGGGGAAGTAGGGCAAGATGGAGTCCTTCGCTGCTCGAAGCCTCGACATCGGCCAGAGCATCCTTGAGGGGCGAAGCCTACGTGCGCGCAAAGAACACGGGCAATTCCTCACGCCAATCATTCTGGCGGATTTCATGGTCGGGCAGTTAGGTCCAATTCGCAACGGGGATCGCATTCTCGATCCGGCGATGGGGTCCGGCGCGTTGCTCTGTGCACTCATTGATCGGCTCGTTCGAGAGGACCATCCAGTTGAGGTCTGGATAGACGGGTTTGAGATCGATCCTGAGTTGTACGCCGCTGCACAGTTCGTACTGACGGCTGCACGGGACTCCGCGGCAGCCAGGGGAATCCAGGTTCACTTGAATCTGTTTCGCGAAGATTTCGTCCATCACGCTTTGCGGGCGCTTCATCCGAGCTTATTTGACGAGCGTAACTCGCCGCCTCGCTTTCATCACATCATCGCAAATCCCCCATACTTCAAGATACGCGCGACGGATGGCCGCCGCAAAGCAGCGGAACCAGTTCTTGATGGGCACACGAATATCTATACTCTGTTCATGGGCCTCGCGGCGCGGATGTTAGCCGACGGGAGTGCAACCTTCGTCGTTCCCCGTAGTTTTTGCTCTGGCGCGTACTTTGCCCGGTTTCGTCGGGACTTTCTTGAATACGTCGCGCCGGTTCGAGTGCACGTGTTCGAAGCGCGCGACGACGCATTCCGCGAGGACGAGGTCTTGCAGGAGAATATCGTGATCACCTTCGCGCCGCGACGCGCGGGAAATGGAACGTTCAGCGTTGCCCTGTCGGCGTCAGCAACACTATCCGAGTTGAGGAAAGGCGTGAGCCACCGACAAGTCGCTTGGCAGCGCTTCGTCGGGAAACGCAACAGCTTCCGCTTGCCCTTGTCTGATCTGGACGACGCCGTCCTCGACATCATCGATGCCTGGCCAGGCTCTTTGCACCAGTATGGGATTGAAATCTCAACCGGCCCAATCGTACCTTTCCGTAACGAGGGCGTGTTTCTCTTCGCCCCTGATGGACATGCGGTCGCGCCGTTCCTGTGGATGCAGAACGTGACGGCGCAACAGGTCATCTGGCCGCTCAACAGGCGGTTTCATAAGCCACAGTATATCCGGCATGAGCCACGCACCCGCTCGCTTCTCATCCGAAACGCAAATTACGTTCTGCTGCGTCGATTCAGTGCGAAAGAAGAACGGCGTCGCCTCGTTGCCGCTCCCTTTATCGCCACGCAACACAGCTACAGTTACATTGGTTTGGAGAATCATCTCAATTACCTGTACCGGCGCACAGGATCGCTCACCGTCGATGAGGCAGTCGGGCTATCGGCGCTGCTAAACAGTGGATTGATAGACCGCTATTTCCGCATCTCGAATGGCAACACACAGGTAAACGCGGTAGAAATGCGGACGCTGCCCCTTCCCCCCCTGCCCGTTATCGAGGCTATCGGTCGAGCAGCGGCGGAGCGAGGGGAACACGCTGATCTGGATTCCATCGTGACGGAAAACCTTCAGGCCTTCATGCAGGTTCCGCCGCATTTCCCCATTCTACGCGAGACAAGGACACCGTGAGCAAGATCGATGATGCCCAGGACATTCTGAGGGCGTTGCAATTGCCCAAGATGCAGCAGAATGAGCTTTCGGCGTTGGTGCTGCTGGTCCTGGGCCAGCTCGACGAGACGACTCCGTGGGGAGAGGCCAAACGACAGGCTCTCCGCATCCATGACATTCTGCAGGAGATTCGCGCGCGATTTGGGCGTGTCTACGCGGAAAATACGCGCGAGGCGATCCGCCGCTCAATCATCCATCAATTCGAACAAGCGAGAATTGTTGACCGCAATCCTGACCAACCCGGCTTAGCAACCAACAGCCCACGCACTCACTACGCCCTCACCGACTCGGCGATCCGGGTTATTCGCCAGTATGGAACGGCGTCGTGGCAGACAGCCGTGAGCGAGTTTTCCAGTTCTGCACGTTCACTCACGGAGATTTACGAACACACGCAGCAGCGCCATCAAGTCCCGCTGACTTATCGCGAGCGGACTTTTCATCTTTCGCCGGGGAAGCACAACCAGCTACAAGTGGCTATCGTAGAGCAATTTGCACCCCGGTTTGTGCCGCAGGCCGCATTGCTCTATCTGGGAGACACGGCGGACAAGTCTTTCATAGTAGACGATGGGGCGCTGAAGAAGCTTGGTATCCCGCTGACGAAGCACAACAAGTTGCCCGATATCGTGCTGCATGATGAAAGAAACGGGCGTCTCTTCCTGATAGAAGCAGTGACCTCGCACGGTCCCGTCACACCCAAGCGGCGAGCGGAACTGGAAGACATGCTCTCTGGATGCCCGATAGCATGCATCTTCGTCAGCGCATTCCCAGACTTCGCGACCTTTCGGAGCTTCCTACGAGAAATCGCGTGGGAAACCGAGGTGTGGCTCAGTGAAGCGCCGGATCACATGATTCACTTCAATGGTGATCGCTTCCTGACCGACCGATCATGACAAGTCCACAGCCACCGGGAAGTCTCACTCCCCCGCCTCGAACCACTGCGCCAGCAGGACGGCATAGGCCCGGTTGATGTCCTGCATCCTGCGCACCGACGCCGCCGCCGGGTTCAGGTCCGGGTGATGCTGGCGGGCCAGCGCCCGGTACGCCCGCCGCACCGCCTCAAAATCCGCGTCGGACGGCACACCCAGCGCGTCAAAATAGACCTGCAGCGGATGGCGACGACCCGCCGGCGCGCTGCGCCGTCCACGCCCACGCGGCGGCGGGATCGGCTCGTCGTCGGCGCGCATCTCGCCAAACCCGGCCACGCGCCAATCGCCGGGCAGGTGGCCTTCGGTGTGCACGCGCTGTGTTTCCAGGCGCAGCATGTTCACCACCTCGCCGTACCGGATATGGCGGCGCGTCGTGCCCGGCGCGGCGTCAAAATGGACCGGGAACAGCCACGCCGTCGGGCCTTCGTTCTCGTAAGCGTAAATCCTGCCGCCGTACAGTTCCACCAACGCCCACATCCAATCGTAGGGCGGGTACAGCGCGCCGTCGTCGGGCAAGAGCATGGCGCACCACAGCAAGAGCAGCGTGCTCATGCCGCGCGCGGCGTTATAGCGCAGCATCTCCCCGATGTAGTCCACGTCAATATCGCGCTCGATCAGGTGGAAGGCGATGCGCTCCCCGTTTGGCAGCCGCCCGACCACGATATCGAAGCTGTTGTGTTCGATCACCAGCCCGGCGTACTCCAACTGGTACACCAGGTGGGCGTTCACATAGTTCGTATTGATGTTCACCGGCAAAAATCCCGTGCAGGATGGTAGAGGGAGTATAGCATAGGCGCACCTCACCCCCGGCCCCGCGCCCCAACCTTGACCGGCCCCCTGCCTTACGCTATACTTCCCCATCGCGCGGTCGAAAGACCGTTCGTTTGGCATGGATCAATACCGCCGTTAGCGCGGTTTTCTTTGTGGAGAGGATAGGTCAGGACATGGTCAAGCGCACGTACCAACCCAAAATCCGCCGCCGCCAGCGCGTGCACGGCTTCCGGCAGCGCATGGAAACCCGCAACGGTCGCAAGGTGCTCAAGTCGCGCCGCCTCAAGGGCCGCCACCAGCTCGCCGTCAAGCGCGTTCATGTCAAGAAGGTGAACTGGAATAGCTGACGGACGGGGAAAGACCGGCGATGCAACGCCCGTTTCGCCTGCGCCACGCGGACGACTTCGCGCGGCTCCGGGCGCATGGGCAGCGCTGGTCACACCCGCTGGTCAGCCTGAGCGTCGCCCCGAACGCGCTGGACCACAACCGCTACGGGTTCGTGGTCAGCCGCCGGCAGGGCAACGCCGTGGCGCGCAACCGTGCCCGCCGCCTGATGCGTGAAGCCGTCCGGCATTCCCACGGGCGTTTGCGGGCCGGATTCGATATGGTGCTCGTGGCGCGCAACGTGATCAGCGATCATCCGTATACTGAGATCAGAGAGGCGCTGGAAGGTCTGTTCCGGCGCGCGGGCCTGTGGATGGACGCGGAACGGGCTGAGGCCGCCGAGGAAGCGAAACGATGAAATATATCGGGATGGGTCTGATCCGGCTCTATCAAAAGACGCTCTCCAGGGTACTGCCGCCATCGTGCCGCTTTTATCCTTCCTGCTCACAGTATTCCTACGAAGCGATCCGCAAATACGGGCTGCTCAAGGGATCATGGCTGGGCTTTCGGCGCATCCTGCGCTGTAACCCGTTCAATCCGGGCGGCTACGATCCCGTCCCGTGAAGGAGTCTGAGTGAAGATCACGCCCCATTTCCGCCGCCCCGGCGTCATGGCCGTGCTGGTCCTTGTCGCGGCGGTATTCCTGGCAGGCTGTACGCCGGTTGTGCTGCCGGAAAGCTGGCCGGGCATGACCGCGGACAGCACACCGGCCCCCGATGGCGCTACCCCGGATGCGCGTTACGTGTACGTCGCCTATCGCAACAACCTGTTCCGCGTGGACACCCAGACCGCGCCGCCGGGCCGCGCCACGGAGCGCCTGATCGACTGGGCCGCGCGTGCGCCGAACAACGCGCAGATGTTCGCCGCGCCGGCGCTGGGAGCCGATGGGCGCGTGTACGTGGGCGATTACAACCGCGCTATTCACGCCTACTCGCCTTCCGCCACGCCCGACCCGACCGTCGCGATCAGCACTTTTGCCGCGCCGGCGGCCAACGACCGCATCATCGCCGATGCGCTGGTGCTGGATGGTAAGGTGTATGTCGGGCAGGGGGACAAGGGCATCCGCGCCTACGATGCCCAGACCGGCGCGCAGCAAGCCGCCTTTGAAGGTACGAACAACGGCGTATGGGCCGCGCCCGTCTACGACGCCGATCAGAACGCCCTGTACGTGCCGTCGATGGACCATCACGTCTACGCGCTGGACGCCGATACGCTCGATATGATCTGGAAGGTGGACGTGGGCGGTGTGGTCGCCTCGACGCCGCTATTGCACGAGGGCATGCTGTACGTCGGCACGTTCTCCAACGAGCTGGTCGCCATCGACGTGGCCGCGCGCGCCGTCGTCCGCGAGTTCGCCACCGACGGCTGGGTATGGGCCACGCCGAGCTTCGCCAACGGCAACCTGTTCTTTGGCGACATGAAGGGCTTTGTCTACTCGATCAACGCCGAAACGTTCGACCAGAACTGGAAAGTGAACAACGCGCAGAATCCCGGCGCGGTGCGTGGCCGCGTGGCCGTCATTGACGGCAAGGTCATCGCCGCCTTCGAGAGCAAGTACCTTCAGGCGTTCGATGAGTCGTCGGGCGTGACGCTGTGGACGTCCAGCCCGGCCACCGAGGACCGCATCCTGGGCGACGTGATCGTCACCGGGGACGCCGCGATCACCACGACGCTGAGCGTCAATCAATTGCTGGTGGCTTACGACATCAATACCGGCGGTCGCCTGTGGAGCGTGAAAGAACCGACCCAGGACGATTTCAACCGCCTGACGACGCCCGGCGCGCAAACGCCGACCCAACCCTGACCGTGAGAGCGGTTGACGCCCAGGCCGCGTTACCGAGAGCGAGAGCGCAGAGAAGGTCACGTCGATGGATTTCCTGACCAACCCGTTTATCGTCATCCTGATGTGGCTGTACCAGGTGTTCGGGCAAAGCCTGGTGCTGGCCATCGTCGTCTTCACCATCCTGACTCGCGTCGTCACGTACCCGCTGACGGCGGCGCAGCTCAAGTCATCCAAGAAGATGCAAGAGGTTGCGCCCCGGCTGGCCGAACTCAAAGAGAAGTACGGGAAAGACCGCGAGAAGATGGCCCAGGCGCAGATGCAGCTGTACCGCGAGGCGGGCGTCAACCCGCTGGGCGGCTGCCTTCCGCTGCTCATTCAGTTCCCGGTCCTGATCGGCCTGTACGGCGCGATCTATGCCGGCCTGGCGCAGACGCCGCTGCAATTCGTGGACCTGTCGCACCGGCTGCTCATCCCCGGCCTGAGCGACATGCTGCCGCTGCAGAGCACATTCCTGTGGATGAACCTCGGCCAGCCCGACACGACGATGATCCTGCCCATCCTGACCGTCGTGACCACCTGGCTGCAGATGAAGCTGACCGTGCCGCCGGCTGCCGACCCGAAAGACCCATCGGCGGCGATGTCGCGCAACATGACCACGATCATGCCGCTCATGATCGGCCTGTTCTCGCTGTCGTTCGCGTCGGGCCTGTCCATCTACTGGATCATCTCGAACGTGGTCGGCATCGTGCAGTACGCCATGATGGGCAAGGTGGACTGGGGCGCGGTCTTCGGGCGGCGCACGGCCACTGCGCCCGCGCCTGCCGCCGTCGCCGTCGAATCGCCGCGCGAGCGGAGCAGCAGTGCGGGCAGCGCGGGCGCTGGCTCGGCCAGCCGCAAGCGTGAGCTTGCCGCCAGCCCATCCGGCAGCGCCGCCCGCTCCGGTTCGGCCAGCAGCCGCGCCGCCGAGCGCAAACGCAGCCCGGATGCGCCGGCTTCCACCGCGCGCCCGTACACGCCGCGTAAGCCCAAGACGACCAAGGGAAGCTGACGCGGCCATCGTGCACTTTTTTCCCTCGCCCACACCCGTTCGGACGTGGGCGAGGTGAGTTAAACGCAGGTTTGGACACTGGATTTTGGACAGATCGTCCTGAACTTAGCTGGTGTTTTCCGCTCCTGCACAAGTGAGGGAGCTTCACAACATGACCGACCCAATCAGCATTGAGGTCAGCGCCGCAGATGTCGAAACTGCCATCTCCAAAGGGGTCGCTGAACTGGGCGTGTCCCGCGACGCGGTGATGGTCGAGGTCCTCGAAGAGGCAGGCCGCCGCCTGCTGGGCCTGGGAGCGCGCCAGGCGCGTGTGCGGCTGACCGTGATCCGCGCGCCCGCCGCCCCGCCGCCGCCTGCCCGCGTCGAGCCGGAAGCCGCGCCGCCCGCCAGCGCCGACGCCCAGGCCGCCGAGCGCTCTGCATCCCGGCGCAGAGAGAAAGAGCGCGCCAAAGACAGCGCCGAGACGGCGACCGCGCCTGCGCCGCGCCCACGCCGCGAGAAGAAAGCCTCTGCCGCCGAACTCGACGCGCCCGCTGCGCCCGCTATGCCCGCTACGCCGGAATTGGCCGCCGTCAGCGCGCCGCCCGCCGTCCCCGCGAGCTTCGAAGAAGACGAGGCAGCCGAAGAAGGCGCACCCGTCAGCGACGCCGATCTGGCCGAAGAGATGCGCGCCGGGGCAGACGTGCTGCGCAAGCTGCTCAGCCTGATGGGCATCGAGGCCGAGGTGACGGGCCGCCGCGCCCAGGCCGAAGCCAAAGAGCCGCAGCATTACCTGCTCGAAATCCAGGGCCGCGAGCTTGGCGCGCTCATCGGGCGGCGCGGCGAGACGCTGGCCGCGCTGCAATACCTGACGCGCCTGTTGACCAGCCGCGTCATGGGCCGCCGCGTGCACCTTGTGGTCGACGTGGAAGGCTACAAGGCGCGCCGCGAGCAGATGTTGCGGCGGCTGGCGCAGCGCATGGCCGAACAGGCCGTGCAGCGTGGGCGCACCGTGTCCATGGAGCCGATGCCGCCCCACGAGCGGCGCATCGTGCACCTGGCGCTGCGTGAGCACCCGGACGTCACCACCGAGAGCGTGGGCGAAGGCGATCACCGCAAGGTGACCGTCGTGCCGCGCCGCCCGAAGCCGTGACGGCGACCGTGACTGCGCTCGATTACGTCGTCATCGGCCACATCTCCCGCGACGAGACGCCCGACGGCCCGAAACTGGGCGGGACCGTCTCGTATTCGGGCTTTGCCGCCGCTGCGCTCGGCGCACGGGTCGGCGTCGTCACCAGCGCAGCGCGCGACGAGAGCGTGCTGCGCGGTTTTCCCGCGTCGATCCGGCTGCACAACGTCGCGGCGGCGCACTCCACCCGGTTTGTGAACGAATACGACGGCGACTCACGCCGCCAACTGCTGCTGGGCCGGGCGGCGCTGCTCTCGCTGGACGACATCCCGGTCGAATGGCGGTCCGCGTCGATCATCCATCTCGGCCCACTCACCGACGAGGTCGATCCGCAGCTGGTCCACGCCTTTCCGGGGGCGTTGGTGGCCGCCACGCCGCAGGGCTGGATGCGCGCCTGGGATGAGGCGGGCGTCGTGCGGCGCAAGGCATGGGCCGATGCGGATTGGGTGCTGCCCGCCGCCCAGGCGACGGTTTTCAGCGAAGAGGACATTGGCCGGGATGCGGCGCTCGAAGCGCATTACGCCTCGCTCGCGCCGCTGCTCGTCGTGACGCGCGCCTCGAAGGGCTGCACGTTGTACCGGCGCGGTCTGCCGCCGCTGGACATCCCCGCGCCGTCGGTGAATGTCGTGGATGCGACCGGCGCAGGCGACGTGTTCACCGGCACGTTCCTGGTGCTTTACCGGCGCGACGGCGACGTGATCCGGGCCTGCGAGCGCGCCGTGTACCTCGCCTCGCAGTCGGTGACGCGCCCCGGCCTGGAAGGCGCGCCCCGCCCCGAAGAAATCCGCGCGGCGATGGAAGAGTGACCCGGAAAGAACTCCCCCTAACCCTGCCCTTCCCCCCATCAAGAGGGGAAGGGAAAACCGGCTCTGGAAGCCCTTGCCTCTTCATGGAGGGTTGGGGTGGGGGAGACGGCCCTAATCCTCGGCAGATTGATGTAATAGCACATGAAACTGGGCAGACCGGCGCTGATGGTTGTCAGGAACCTGGGATCATCATGGTGGGCGCGTCGCGACGCGCCCCTACACACAGCGGTATTGTAGGACGAGATACGGCCGCCGGGGCGACCGTCTATCGGTCCGTCGCGACGCGCCCCTACACGCGGCGGTGTTGTAGGGGCGGCTCGTGAGCCGCCCGCAAACCCGATTCGCCCCGATGACCAAAACACCATAAGCGCGGCGTGGCGTTTTTTTCACCCTCTTGCCCCTCAGAGCGATGCGGGCCTACCCCGCCCGCCTTTCCGTGCGCCGCTGCTCTTCGTCCAGCGCCTCGGACGCGATCTCCCCGTCGTCCGCCAGCCGCATGGGCGTATCTTGCGCTTCCCGCTTGCGCTTGATGCCCGCCTGGCTGTACAGCGCGATGAGCCGCTCGTGTTCCTTCTGGATGGCCTTGTCTGCGGCGCGCTGTGCGGTCGAGATGACCACCATGAGGAACGCCGCCAGCAGGAAAACCAGCGAGAACAAGAAGACGACGGGCGCGAATGGCCAGTCCCGCATGAAGAACACGATGATGAGGCCGAGGCCGCCCAGGCCGCCGAGCGCAATGCTCACGGCGCGCATCATGTACAGGTCTTGAATCTGCTTCTCGCGCCGCGCCAGATAACGGTCGTCGAACGGGTCCATGATTCACTCCTGAAACGCCACTGCCCGCCTCACCTTTACGCATAGCGCGCCGAAATGTCGCGCCGGTGCGCCGCGCGTCGGGCCATCCACACCGCACGCCAACCAAGTTATAACCCGATTGTACCGGACTTCCATCTGGTCAAAATCGCACAGGTGTTCTATTATGACGCACAGCAAATGAGCGGCGCGGTGTGCGCGTTTGGCCGGACGCCCCCGCCCGAAGGAGTCGTTCTCCGTGAGCCGGCCTTCCTTTCTCGAATGGGCTTCGGGGCCGGGCGGATTATACCTGCACGACCGCCGCACGCCGACGCTGGCGGCCTGGCCCCCGTATCACGCGGCGATTCTGGAGCACCTGTTTCCGGGCGGCGATGACGATGCGCCCTTGCCCTATTCGCGCATCGTGTGGAGCACGCCGAAGAAGAGCGCCAAATCGACGCTGGCCGCCGGGCTGCACCTGTGGTTCGCGCTGCATGTCGATATGCCCGGCGAGCAATACGTGCTGGCCAACGACCTGGAAGGGGCACGGGCGCGCGTCTGGCGCTATGTCCAGGCCAGCCTGGCGCGCAACCCGACGCTGGAGCCTAAAATCGACTGGAAGAGCGCCGGGAACACCATCACGCTGGCCAACGGCTCGACCATCCGGGCCATCGCCTCGGACTATCGCGGCGAGGCGGGCAGCAACTTCAGCCTGGCGACTGTCGATGAGCCGTGGGGCATCGTGCACGAGAGCGGCGTGCGGCTGATGACCGAGTTCAGCCCGGTCCCGACGCGCCCGTTTAGCACCGTGTTTTTCACCGGGTACGCCGGTTTCGAGGGCCAGTCCG
>JADZBY010000201.1 GCA_020851855.1 Anaerolineae bacterium | reverse complement strand
AGAACCTCGACAGCATCCGCCGCCAGCAAGCCGAGGAGCGCGGCCTGACGCACATCCCGGAAGAGAAAGCCTACCGCCTGCCCGACGCGGAACGCTTGCAGCGCGTCCGGCGGCTCATTGAAGCCATTCCGCTGGTGCAGGGCGGCGCAAAACAGACCCTGCACTACACGGACGTGACGCCCGTCGTAACCTTCGCCGCCGTCACGCGGTACGGCAATCATCCCTTCAACTACCTGTTTGAAGATCGCGGCGAAGAGATTACCTTCAAGGCCGATGCGTTCGTGGAAACGCTGCGTAGCTACCGCGACCAGTTTCTGTCGCCGGTATATGTGGGCTGGCGGCCCGGTTATGCGGCGGGGCAATATGCGAAATTCGGCGGGATTCCCGAAGACGTCCGCGACATGCTGGCCGGCGGCGCGCCGCAAGAGGTGTTCGACGCGCTCTCGGAAGCGCTTGCCCAATCGCCCGGCTGGCTCGGCTGACAGGAGAGCGCGTCATGAGCCAGAGCCAGCCCATTTCAGAACGGCTGCGCGTGCTGCGCGTCGTGATTGCCGGGCCGGTCACGTCTTTTCGTTACCCGCATTTCGTGCAGGGCGTGCAGCCCACCTACGAGATGCCGCCGCCGTCCACGATTTACGGCCTGATCTGCGCCGTGACCGGGACGTTTGAGCCGCCCGAAGCATTCGCGTTCGGCGTGCATTTCACCTTTGAGGCGAAATTCCGCGACCTGGAGCACATCCATCTGGACATACCCTATCAGCAGGCCAATCCCTTCCAGCGCGAGCTGTTATACAACCCGCGCCTGACGCTGTACCTCGCGCCGGAA
This sequence comes from Anaerolineae bacterium, assembly GCA_020851855.1. Classification (GTDB taxonomy): domain Bacteria; phylum Chloroflexota; class Anaerolineae; order Aggregatilineales; family UBA2796; genus JADZBY01. The sequence continues at coordinate 6,358 of JADZBY010000201.1, read as the reverse complement.
CAGTACGCCGAGGCGTTCAAGCGCCCGCACTACCCGCTGGCGCTGGGACGCTCCCAGGATTTGATGTCCTGCCTCACGCTGGACATCGTAACCCTGGAGCGGGCCGAGCGGGCGTACTTCGAGCACACGCTGCTGCCCGCCGACTACGCGCCGCGTTTCCAGCGCACGGTAGCCGTCACCATGGCCCGTTTCATCGACCGGCGACGACGGCCCAGCTGGGGCCAGTATGCCATGCTCAAGGACCGCGTAGCGTATCCCAGCGACGAGGACCCGTTCCGCATGAGTTATGAGCCGGTGTGGGTCGATCCCGACACGCCGGAACATCACGGCGCGGCGCGTGGTGTAATCTTCCATACGTTTGTATAGCTCATCCTGACCTGGGTCACCCCTTCTTTCCCGGAAGGGGTGACCTTTCCGAGGCGGAGTCCATGAATCTCACAGACAACATCTCTGCCGGTATCCCGGATATGTCCATGCCCCCCGTTGACCCGGATTTGCACACGGTTCTGGCGAAAAGCGACGGCGAGAGTCTCGTCACGCATACCTGGCTGGTCCTGTCGCGGCTGGCCGACCAGCGCCGCCTGCGCCCGACGCTGGCTATCGAGAGCGCCTGTCCGCGCCTGTGGCACTGGCTGTACTGGGGCACGTTCTTGCACGACTTCGGCAAAATCGCAGATGGTTTCCAGGCCGTGCTTGCCGGAAAGGCGCGCCAGTGGGGATTCCGGCACGAGGCGCTTTCGCTGGCCTTCGTCGATTGGCTGTTCCCAGGCGATCACCCAGACCGTCAGGGCGTGATCGCGGTCATCGCCTGTCATCACCGGGACGCCAACGATGTGACGAAGACCTACATGCGCAATCGTTACGATCCCGACGAAGACAGCGCGACGAAGTTGATCCGGCAGGTGAGCGAGACGCACTGCCGCCGGCTGTACCGCTGGCTAACGGAACATAGCGCCGCCTGGGCCGAAGCGCTCGGCTTTGCGGCGGATATCGCTGCGCCGGACTTCCCGTCATGGGACGAGGCGCGGGCGCGCGTCACGCCGTCTGCCATTCACCGGGCCATCGGCGAACTCAAAGGCTACACGGAGTCGCTGGATGTGAAGGCCGACGTGCGCTCGGTCCTGGTCGGGACGCTGCTGCGCGGCCTGATCCTGACCGCCGACCACGCCGGTTCCGCCCACAGCGAGCCGTTTCTGCCCGCGCCATTGGAGCGTGAGGCGGTGACTGGCGTCCTGGGCGATGCGCGCCTGTTTCCGCACCAGACCGCCGCCGGGGAAGCGCCGCCCGGCTCGGTGTTGCTGATCAGCCCGACCAGCAGCGGCAAGACGGAAGCAGCGCTGCTCTGGTTGGCCCGCCAGCAAGCCCACGATGGCCGCCCTGCGCCGCGCGTGTTCTACCTGCTGCCCTATCAGGCAAGCATGAACGCCGCCCAGAAACGGCTCAAGCGCGCCTTCCCGGAAGATACCGCCGTCGGGTTGCAGCACAGCCGCATGATGCAGGTGTTGTATGCCCAGGCGCTCGAAGATCGAGCTGACAACGACCTGGCGCTCGCCTTCGCCCACCAACAACGCGAACTCTCGCGGCTGCTGCACTTCCCGGTGACGGTGATGAGTCCGTACCAGATTCTCAAAGTGCCCTACCAGTTGAAAGGCTTCGAAGCGCTGCTCGCGAATTTCTACGGCGCGCGCTTCATCCTGGACGAAATTCACGCTTATGACCCGGCGCGACTCGCGCTCATTGTCGCCGTCGCGCAGTTTTTACACGAGCACTGCCGGGCGCGCTTCTTCATCATGACTGCCACGCTGCCGCCGCAGGTGCGCGCCCAATTGCAGGCGGCGCTGCCCGACTTGCAGGTCATCACTGCCAACGCCGACACGTTCCGGCGCTTTCAGCGACACCGCGTCCATGTGCTGCCCGGCGACCTGCTGGCGGCGGAGACGGTCGAGCGCATCGTGGCCGACGCCGCCAGCAAGTCGATCCTGATCTGCTGCAATACGGTGCGGCGCGCGATGGATGTCCACGCGGCCATCGAGCAGGCGTTGGCGGAGCGTTATCCCGACGGCGACTACCGGCTGATCCTGCTGCACAGCCGTTTCAACAATGGCGACCGGCAAGAATACGAGCGGCAGATCATTGAGCGGACTGAAGTCAACAGCAAGCGGCGAGGGCGCACGGTGGTCGTCGCCACGCAGGTTGTGGAAGTCAGCCTGAACATCGACCTGGATACGTTGTACAGCGAGGCCGCGCCGCTCGAAGCGCTCTTGCAGCGGTTCGGGCGTGTCAACCGGGGCCGCCCGGCAGGCTCGCCGCTGGCGGATGTGTACGTGGCGCGCGAGCAGCCCGACGCCGCCTACCGCATCTACGCGCGCGAGCTGATCGACGCCGCGCTGGCCTGCCTGGACGACGCCGACGGCCAACCCATCGATGAGAGCCTGGTGAGCGGTTGGCTGGAGCGCGTTTATGTAGGCGACGCGCTGGCGCGCTGGCAGAGCAAATACGAGGCAAGCTCGAAGGATTTTCAGAGCAGAGTGATGACCAGCCTGCGGCCCTTCAATAGCAGCCACCTTGAGGAGCTTTTCTACGAGATGTTCGACGGTGTGGACGTCCTGCCCGCATGTTTCCTCGACGCTTACGAGAAACAGGTCCGGGCGGGCCAGTATCTAGAAGCAACGCGCTGGCTCGTGCCGATTGCGTGGCGCGACTACAAGCGCCTGGAGCGCATGGGGAAGACGTGGCAGGACCGCGCGACCGAGCGAGGCCGGTACGTGTACGTCGTGAACGCTCCGTACAGCAGCCAGAGCGGCCTGGACCTGTACAGCGTGTACGCCGGATCAGGGACGGCTGACCAACCGCCCGGCACAGCCCTGGACTCGTACGCCGTGCCCCCGGAGGCGGACTGATGCACCGGGGAAATCCGCCCGCTCACCTCATGCAGGGCTTCACGGCGATGCACTTTGTTTTCCTGTGTGAGGCGCTGGAGTACATCGAGCTGGATTCGCAGCCGGGCACGGCCATTCGTGGCGCGCTGTACCGCGCCCTGCTCGATCTGTTCAGCCCCAATGAGCCGATTCCGGGCATCCCGCTCGACCCGGTGCGCGCCCTGCTCGCCGCCGAAGACGAAGGCAACGCGCGGGGCCGCGATGTGCCGCGCGCTTTCGCCATCGAGCCGCCGCCTGCTTTTACCCGCGTCGAGATGGGGCGGCGTTTCAGCTTTGGTGTGTCCATGTACGGGCGGGCCGACGCGCTGATGCCATACCTGTTCCGCGCCGTGCCTGAAATGGGCCGACTCGGCATTGGCAAAGGGCGGGGCCGCTTCAAACTGATTCGCATCAACGAGATCACGCCGCTCAACGACTCAAACCGGATCATCATGCACCATCAGAAGGCCGTCGCGCCGCGCCTGACTGTGACGCACGGGCGCGTGCTGGAAGAGCTTGGAATGCGCCGGACGGACGAAGCGCGCCTGGTATTCCTGACGCCGATGCGGCTGATCGACGATGGCAGTCTGGTGCGCACACCACGGCTCGGCGTGCTGTTACGGCGGTTGATCGAGCGGGCGCAGGCGCTTGTTGAGCACTATCACCATCCGGCGGCAGAGCTACCGGGACGGTCGGACTGGAAAGACGAATGGCAGCGGATGGGCGAATGGGGCGACCGGGTCGATGCGTCCGGGCTGATCGCGGATACAACGCGCTGGGTGGATATCCAGAGCTTCAGCCGGGCGCGTGGTCGGTCCAGCCCGATTGGCGGCTTCGTCGGGCGCGCCCACTGGCGAATCGACTCGCCCGAAGCGCTCGCCTGGCTGCTCTGGGGCCAAAGCCTGCACGTCGGCAAGAATGCCGCGAAGGGCGATGGTTACTTTCGCGTCGAATAGGCTTGGACAAGGAAGGCGGAGATGTCCATCGTTCAGGAGCTTTTCGCGGACGTGTTCGGCAGCCACATCGGCAAACACAGCGAGCGGCTGATCTACGCCAAAGGAAAGACGGTGCTGGCTCAGGCTCCGTTGATGCACTTGAAACAGGTCATTGTCGCCTCGCGCGGGGTGAGCATCTCGGCAGACGCGATTGCCGAGTGCTGCGAGCGGGGCATTCCCATCTTTTTCCTGAACTCCATTGGAGAGCCTGTCGCATCGCTGTATGCGCCTGGACTGGGCGGAACGGTGCTGACGCGCCGGGCGCAACTGGCGTCGTACTACGATCCGCGCGGCGTGGCAATCAGCCTGGCGATTGCCGACGCGAAAATCAACAACCAGGCCGCCACGCTGAAGTACGTCGCCAAGTCGCGCAAGGAGAGCGACCCCGACAGCTACGCTTTGCTGCGAGACGCAGCCATCGAGGCGGCCAGTCAGGCGGACAAACTCCCCAGGTTGCGTGATATGGCTCTCGATGATCTGCGCGCGCACCTGATGGCCTTCGAGGCGAATGCGGCGACACACTACTGGGGTGCGTTGCGCCGCGTGATCCCGGATATGTACGGCTGGACCGAACGCATCACGCGCGGCGCGACGGACCCGGTGAACAGCCTGCTGAATTACGGGTACGGCGTCTTGCGGACGCGAGTCGAATCGGCGCTGCACCTTGCCGGGCTGGACTCTTTCGCCGGGTTCATTCACGCGGATCGGCCCGGCAAACCGTCGCTCACCCTGGATATGATGGAAGAATTTCGCAGTGTGGGCGTGGATCGGCTGGTGATCGGGCTGGTCAACCGGCGCTTCACGGTCGAGATGACGGAAAACGGTCGGTTGCAGGATGACGTGCGGCGCAGCTTCGCGGGCAAGATGCGCGAGCACTTGCAGGCGACCGTGCGCTACGATGGCGACCGCGTCCCCATCGCGACGGTGATCCAGAAGCAAGCGCGGCGGCTCGCGGCCTATCTGCGCGGCGAGACGGAGAGCTACGCGCCCTATCGCGCAGAGTGGTAGGCGCACCGTGCGCATATTGCTCGTCTACGACATCGTGAGCGACCGGCAGCGCGCGAAAGTGGCCGACGTCTGCCTGGATTACGGGCTGGACCGCATCCAGTACAGCGCGTTTGCCGGGTTGCTCAACCGCACGTACCAGGAAGAGCTGATGATGCGCATCGCGGCCATCATCGGGGATGCGCCCGCCTGTGTCCATCTCTATCCGATTGATGACAAAGCCTGGCAGAAGCGCCTGATTCTCGAACAGGGTATGGATGATCTAGAGAGGGACGACGATGTTCCCCAATCTGCCGACGAATGATGACGAAGACGCCGCGCTGATCGAGCCAGAAACGGGCGAAGAACAGGTGACGATCAGCCTGCTGAAGCAGCACACCTATTGCCCGCGCGTCGTGTATTTTGAAACGTGTACGCCGGGCATTCGACCACGCACCTACAAGATGCAGGCCGGACAAGACGCCCATGAGCGCGAACGACAACGCGCGGCGCGGCGCACGCTGACCGCGTATCAGCTTCCGGCAGGCGAACGCCGCTTCGACGTTCGACTCGTATCGGAAAAACTGGGGCTGTCCGGGGTGGTCGATGAGGTCGTGCTGACGCCGGAGGAGGCTATCGTCGTCGATTACAAGCTGGCAAGCTGGATAGGGGAAAACCATCTGGTGCAGATCGGCGCGTATGGTTTGATGGTGGAGGAGGCGTTTCAATTGCCGGTTCGGCGCGGCTACATTTACCTGTTAAAGCTCAGACGCTTCGAAAGTGTGCCCATCGACGAGCCGCTTCGCAACTCGGTGATGGAGACACTCCGGAACATCCAGCGTATCCGCTTGTACGAGTACATGCCGCCGCCGGTTGATCAGCCGAATAAGTGCGCCAGTTGCGAGTTCCGGCGCTTCTGCAACGACATTTGAAGCATGTCGCAACTCCCCGGCCTTTTTGTGCGGTTGGGGAGTTGCGAAAAAAGGCGACTCGGTGATAGTATTTGGACATGAAAAGCGCGCGTCACACTCTCCACAAAGCGTCTTGTTGGCGCGAAAGGCGCGTCATAGGTCAAAACACTCAGGGAGGTGCTTCAGCGAGCATAGCGGCTTCAACCCACATCGATCCGCAGAGGATATTGAAACAGCGTGGAGCATGGCCTTGCGGCTGGCATCAGCGGTGATGCTTCAACCCACATCGATCCGCAGAGGATATTGAAACTTCGGCCCCGCAGGACCTTGCGGTCCCTGGATACCGCTTCAACCCACATCGATCCGCAGAGGATATTGAAACGTGGCGAACGTGGCGGCCTGGCCCATCGCGAGACACGCTTCAACCCACATCGATCCGCAGAGGATATTGAAACGGATGTACCCGATGCTGGCGACCTTCGTCCTGCTCGGGCTTCAACCCACATCGATCCGCAGAGGATATTGAAACAGATTGAGTGTCGCGTACCGT
>JADZBY010000200.1 GCA_020851855.1 Anaerolineae bacterium | reverse complement strand
TATCCGGCGGCATCCACTCCTCACCTTCTTCGTCCTGAGCTACATCCTGTCATGGTTGTTCTGGCTGCCAGAGAGTCTATGGCCGGGGGGCAACAATGGCCTGGCGACGTGGTTGGGCAACTGCGGATCGGCCATCGCCGGGGCGGTGGTGGTTGCTATCACGCTTGGCGCGGCGGGCGTGCGGGATTTGCTGGCGCGGCTATTCCGCTGGCGCGCGCCGCTGGTGTGGTACGTGGTCGCCTTGACGCTGCCGTTGGCCCTGCAGATCATCAATGTCGGCGTGTACGCCGCAACGGGCAGCCTGCCGCCCGACTACGATCCGGGCGTGTGGAGCGCCAACCTACCTCAGATCATCCCCGGTTTCCTGCTGGGCACGCTCTTTGGGCTGCTTGCATCCGCCGGAGAAGAAGTGGGCTGGCGTGGTTACGCCGTACCGACGTTGTTGCGGCGACGCGGCCCACTGGCGACCAGTCTCCTGATCGGCGTGGTGTGGGGATTCTGGCACTTTGCGCCCTATCAGGTTCCCGCCGACGGGCCAGACTGGGGCTTTGCGCTCCTGTTCGTCGTGGGGACAACCAGCGCGTCGGTCTTCTACACGTGGCTGTATACCCACACGCGCGGCAGCCTGATCATCGCCAGCCTGTTTCATTCGTCCTACAACATGACCGCTATGACGGTCATGGCGGGCGTCCCGGTCTCCGTCTTTCCCGGCTACGTCGCGATATTCACGCTCGCGTCTCTGATCATCGTCGTGATGGAGAAGTGGAACGCCTGGCGCGTAACGCCGCACCTCAGGCATGCCTGAATGCGCCGCCCTTGCCTGTTGACTGGCACTCCGCACAAGGCCCCAAAGTGACACTGTTCAGCGGGCGGCACAATCGGCTACACTTGCCCCGGCTCTCCTTCGGGCCACTCTACGCGCAAACACGCAGGAACGGGCACAGGCCGCAGGTCGCCGCAGCGCAAACCGGACGTCTCGCACGACAAGAAAGCAGGGTGTCAAGCGTGTCTCTTGTCACGGTCAAATTTGGCGGCACGTCGATGGGTAATCACGACGCCATCGCGCAGGTGGGGCGAATCATCACCGATTTGCGCGCCCAGGGTCACCGCATCCTGACCGTGGTGTCGGCCATGGCGGGCGTCACCGACCAGCTGCGGCAGGCCGCACGCAGCGCCGCCACCGGCGACGATCTGACGCACGTGGACATCGTGAACGCCCTTCGTGCGCGCCACTACGAGACGGTCGAGCAGCTTGCCAGCGATGACAAGATCAAGAAGGCGACGCTCGAAGAATTAGACATGTTGCTCGGCAATCTGAACACGATGTGCCACAGCATCGCCGTGTTGCGCGAGGTCACGCCGCGCGGCATGGACCTGATCATGTCCTTCGGGGAACGCCTGAGCGCGCGCGTCCTGGCCGCCCACCTGCGCGACCGGGGCTTTGCGTCGTTGGCCATCGACGCCAGCGAGCTGATCGTGACCGATACGAATTTCCAGGACGCCGCGCCCATTTTCGAGGAAACCAACCGCCGCGTCCAGGAATTTCTCGTGCCGTACCTGGAAAGCGGCTCGCTGCCCATCGTCACCGGCTACATCGGCGCGACGCGCGACGGCATCATCACCACCCTGGGGCGCGGCGCGAGCGACTTCAGCGCGGCCATCCTCGGCGCGGCCATCAACACGGATGACCTGTGGATTTACACCGACGTGGACGGCATCCTGACCACCGACCCGCGCATCGTGCCCACAGCGCGCGTGATCCCGGCGCTGAGCTATGGCGAGGTGGGCGAGTTGGCTTATTTCGGGGCAAAAGTCCTGCATCCGAAGACGATTCAGCCCGTCATCGACAAAAACGTGCCGGTGCGCGTGCGCAACACATTCAACGCGACCCATCCCGGCACGCTGATCCAGCCGCAGGCGGAGATCACGGCGGGCGCGATCAAGGCCATCACCGTGATCCGGGATGTGAGCCTGGTATCGGTCGAAGGCCAGGGCATGGTCGGCGTGCCGGGCATCGCCGGGCGGACGTTCATGGCCTCGGCGCGGGCGGGCGTGAGCGTGCTGCTCATCTCGCAGTCGTCGTCCGAGCAGAGCTTTTGCTTCATCGTGCCACAGGGCAGTACGACCACGGTGCTGGACGCGGTGCGGCGCGAATTGCGCTATGAGTTGGAGCGCCGCGACGTGGACCGCGTCTGGGCGCGCGAGGACGTGGTGATCCTCACCACGGTGGGCGCAGGGATGCGCGGCACGCCGGGCGTGGCGGCGCGCGTGTGCGGGGCGCTCTCGGCGCGGGGCATCAACATCCTGGTCATCGCGCAGGGATCGAGCGAGTACAGCATCTCGCTGGTCATCCAGTCCGACGAGGCGAACGAGGCGGTGCGCGCCCTGCACGAGCTGATCTAGGCGGGGAAGACCTCACCCCCTGCCCCTCTCCATGATTGCCACCCCAGAAGGGACCCCGGCAGTCATAGAGAGGGGAGCGAACCTGGGCTATTCCCCCTCTCTACGCGGTACTCCGCGTGGAGAGGGGCAGGGGGTGAGGCCAGGTTTGTCACAGCCCCTATCGCGTGGGCGTTTTGCGCGGCGTGGTCTTGCTGCCCGCGCTTTTCTTTGGCGTGGACGGCGCCTTTTTCGCGGTCGCCTTGCCGGTGGATTTCTTGGCCGCGCCAGACGACCCCTTCGAGGCGGCAGCGCTGGCCGTCGTGGACTTTGCGCCGCGACGTCCCTTGCCCGAACCGGCCTTTTTGCCCCGCGTCTTGAGCAGGCTGACCGCTTCATCGAGCGTCAGCGCGTCGGCGTTGGCGTTCTTCGGCAGCCCGGCGTTGATGTCGGTGTGCTTCACGAACAGCCCATACGGGCCGGACATGAGCGCCACGTCTTCGCCCGTCTCCGGGTGTTTGCCCAGGATGCGCAGCGGCTCGGCGGGCTTGCGGCTGCGGCTGCCCTTCGGCTGGCTGAGCAATTCGAGCGCGCGCGGCAGGCCGATGGCCAGCACGTCGTCGCCGGGGGCCAGGGAACGGAAGTCGCTGCCGTGCTGGACGTACGGCCCGAAACGGCCCACACTGGCGATCACGTCTGCGCCCGTCTCGGGGTGCGCGCCAAGCCGCCGGGGCAGGCTGAGCAGGGCGAGCGCCACGTCGAGCGTGACATCCTGGGGCTTCATGCCGCGCAGAAGGGACGCCCGGCGCGGTTTTTCCCCGTTGTTGCCTTCGCCAAGCTGGACATACGGCCCGAAGCGCCCTTCGAGCAGGTAGATCGGCTCGCCCGTCTGCGGGTGCACGCCGACGCGGTCCGGACCTTCTTCTTTCTTCTGGAGCAGCTTGAGCGCGGTCGCCGGGTCAAGCTCGGCGGGCGGCATCTCTGGCGGCAGGGAGACGCGGCGCGGCTCGTCGCCGTTCTGCTGCTCCAGGTACGGCCCGTAGCGCCCAATGCGCACGCGGGCTTTGATGTCGTCCAGCGCCAGCGCGTGCACTTCGCGCGGATCGATGCTCTGCTCTTTCTCGCGCACCTGCGATTCGAGGCCGTCATCGCCACGGTAGAACGTTTCCAGGTAAGGCAGCCACGCGACCTTGCCCTCGGCGATGTCGTCCAGGGATTGCTCCATGCGCGCCGTGAAGCCCAGGTCGACCAGTTCGGGGAAATTGCGCTCCAGCAGCCGGTTCACGGCAAACGCGGTGAAGGTCGGCACGAGTTGGTTGCTCTGCTTGGTGACGTAGCCCCGGTCCTGGATGGTGGAGATGATGGCGGCATACGTACTGGGCCGCCCGATGCCTTCGCGCTCTAGCGTCTGGACGAGCGTGGCTTCGGTGTAGCGCGTCGGCGGCTGAGTCTCGTGGCGCAAGGCGGTCAGCTCGCGCAGGTCGAGCGGGTCCCCGGCGCGCAGCAACGGCAGGCGCACTTCACGGTCATCGAGCGCGGCTTCGGGATCGTCGCTGCCCTCGACGTACACGCGGAAATAGCCGGGGAAATCGATACGCCGCCCGTTGGCCTGGAACACGGCATCCGCTGCGCCGATGTTGGCCGTGATCAGGGTCAACTGCGCATCGGCCATCTGCGTGGCGAGCGTGCGCTTCCAGATCATGTCGTAGAGCGACGCCTCGACGCCCGCCAGGCCAAGCTGCCCGGCGTCGCGCATCTGCGTGCCGGCGGGCCGGATGGCCTCGTGGGCTTCCTGCGCGCCCTTGCTCTTGGTGGCGTACTGGCGCGGCGATGGGCTGAGATAATCCTTGCCGTAGCGCGCCTCAACGGCCCGCCGCGCCGCTCCGATGGCCTCGGACGAGAGGTGCACCGAGTCGGTACGCATGTAGGTGATCAAGCCTTGCTCGTAGAGCTTCTGGGCAATCTGCATCGTCTGGCGCGACGACAGGCGCAGTTTGCGGTTGGCTTCCTGTTGCAGCGTGGACGTGGTGAAGGGCGGCGGCGGCTTGCGCACCTGGGATTTTTCGGCCACGTCCAGCACGCGCCACTCGCTCTTCGCGAGCCGGTCGCGCAGTGCGGCGGCGGCGGCTTCGTCCAGCAGCAGCACCTTCTTGCCGCGCGCGATCTTGCCGGTTTCCGGGTCGAAGTCCTTGCTGCCGGCCACACGCACTCCGCCTACAGACTGCAAAAACGCCTCAAAGGCGGCGGATTTGTTGTCGCTGGGCCGCAAGAGCAGCGCGCGCAGGTCCCAGTATACGCCGGGGCGGAACACCAGGCGCTCGACCTCGCGGTTGACGAGCAGCCGCACGGCCACGGACTGCACACGCCCGGCGGACAGGCCGGGCGCGATCTTCTTCCAGAGCAGCGGCGAGACGGTGTACCCGACCAGCCGGTCCAGGATGCGGCGCGTTTCCTGGGCGCGCACCAGCTGCTCGTCGATGCCGCGTGGGTTGGCGAGCGCGTCCTGGATGGCGTCGCGCGTGATCTCGTGGAAGACCATGCGCCGCACGGGCACTTTGGGCCGCAAGACCTGCACGAGATGCCAGCCGATGCTCTCGCCTTCGCGGTCCTCGTCGGTGGCGAGGATCAGCTCGTTGGCTTCGCTCAGCGCGTCCTTGAGTTCTTTGACGACTTTGCGCTTTTTGGCCGGGACGACGTACAGCGGCTCGAAGTTGCGGTCGGTGTTGACGCCCAGACGCGCCCAGTCTTTGCCCTTGTGCTCGGCGGGGATGTCCGTGGCCGACTCGGGCAGGTCGCGCACATGGCCCATGCAGGCCTCGACGCGGTAATCCTTTGGCAGAAAGCCGCGTATGGTCTTCGCTTTGGTGGGGGATTCGACAATCACAAGTCGTGTCATGCGATTTCCTGGCAAAAATACCTCTTACCGGCGCGGCGCATATGTCGCGGTCAAGACCGGGCACACGTCGCGCGTTAGTTTCCCAAAAAGCGGGAGATTTGCAAGTGGGAAATGTGTCAGGTGGAAGCGGGATACGATTCTTCGATCAACAGGGCGGCCCCAACGAGCCGCCCTGCACGACGTTCAAATCACGGTCAAAGAGGCAGGCGATTCACGCCGGGCTGGGCGCAGCGCCGAGCTTAGGCGGCATCTCGTTGCCCGCGCCCTGCTGCGCCTGCTCGCGCGGCGACGCGGTGGTCGAGCGCGGCGTGATTTCCGGGCGCTTGCGGCGTCCACCCGCCGGTTCGCCCATCAGTTGCAGGAACTCCTCGTAGTCGATGGTTTCGACTTCGAGCAGCCGTTGGGCGATCAGCTCCAGCCTATCATGCCGCTCGGTGATGATCTGCAGCGCACGCTGGTAGGCTTCGTCCACGATCATCTTCACTTCTTCGTCGATGATCTGCGCCACAGCCTCGCTGTAGTCGCGCTGCTCGGAGATTTCGCGGCCCAGGAAGATCATCTCTTCCTTCTGGCCGAAGAGCATCGGGCCGAGCCGGTCGCTCATGCCGAAGCGCGTCACCATAGCGCGGGCGTAGCGCGTCACGGTGGACAGGTCGCTGCCCTGCCCGCCGCCTGCGCCGGTCGTGATCTCCCCGAACACGACCTGCTCCGCCGCGCGCCCGCCGAGCGCCTGGGCGATGTGATCCTTGATGCGCGAACGGCTCTCCGGGCCAAGGTCATCTTCCGGCACGGACAGCACCGAGCCGCCGCTCATGCCGCGCGGCACGATGGTGATCTTGCGCACCGGGTCGCAGTTGGGCAGCGTGTGCCCGACGAGCGCATGGCCAGCCTCGTGATAGGCCACCAGGCGCTTCTGCTCTTCGCTCATGACGCGGCTCTTGCGCTCCGGGCCGAGCATGACGCGGTAGATGGCCTCTTCGCAGTCGCGCATGGCGATGCTCTTCTTGTTCTTGCGCGCGGCGAGGATGGCGGCCTCGTTGACCAGGTTCTCCAGGTCCGCGCCGACAAAGCCGGGCGTCGCCTTGGCCAGGATGCCAAGCTCCACATCGGAAGCGAGCGGCTTGCCGCGCGTATGCACGCGCAGGATGGCCTCGCGCCCGCGCATATCGGGCCGGTCCAGGACAACGCGGCGGTCAAAGCGGCCCGGACGCAGCAGCGCCGGGTCGAGGATGTCCGGGCGGTTTGTGGCGGCGACGACGATCACGTTGGTATCGGTGTCGAAGCCGTCCATCTCGACCAGAATCTGGTTGAGGGTCTGCTCGCGCTCGTCGTGGCTGCCGCCCAGGCCCGCGCCACGATGGCGGCCCACGGCGTCGATCTCGTCCACGAAGATGATGCACGGGCTGTGGCGCTTGGCCTGATCAAACAGGTCGCGCACGCGGCTCGCGCCGACGCCGACGAACATCTCGACAAATTCGGAGCCGCTGATGCTGAAGAAGGGCACGCCTGCCTCACCGGCGACGGCCTTAGCGAGCAGCGTCTTGCCCGTGCCGGGGCTGCCGACCAGCAGCACGCCCTTCGGGATGCGCGCGCCAAGCTGGATGAACTTCTCCGGCTCCTTCAGAAACTCGACGATCTCCTTAAGTTCCTCTTTTGCCTCATCCGCGCCCGCCACGTCGTCAAAGGTGACGTTGGGATGGTCGCCGGTGAGCATCCGGGCGCGGCTTTTGCCGAAGGCCATCGCCTGGTTGTTCGTCCCCTGCGCCTGACGCAACATCAGGTAGAAGAAAGCGGCAATGAGGACAATCGGCAGCAGCGAGACGAGAAGCTGCAAGAAGGGGGTCCAGTCACTCGGCGGGACGACCTCGATAGGCGTCGCCTGGATTTGCTCGGCAGTCACGCCGAGGCTCGTGAGCTGGTCGACAAGGGGCAGCGACGGCTCTTTGCGCGACATGGCCACCGTCTGGTTGGCGTATTGCACGCGCACGTCATCCTGGATGACCTGAACCGAGGCGATGCGTGGAGTGCCGTTCCGAAGCTGGCTGGCGAGTTCGCTCAGCGTGATCTCGGTGGCAGCCGGGCTATTGTTGCGCACGCCCAGGAAGATGGCGATGACGGCAATGCCGATCAGGACGTACACGAACAAGTTCCGGAAACGTGGGTTATTCACGGCGAGGAAGCCTCCGACTGGCGCGCCCAGGCTTGATACGTTGTGCCAGCACCCGGTGCAGCCCTGTGACGCGCTCGTTCACATTACGTTGGGAAGGGGCATTATACCAACAACTTCCCAGAAATTTAGGGGAAGTTTACCTTGCGTTAGGTGCAAATGCCCAAACCTCTCATCTTCATTTTATCATAAGGGAGCAACACAAAAAGGCATTGTGATGGCTTTGGAAGGCAAGCGGCAGGCAAGCGTATTGAAAGCCGCCCTGTGCGGGTTAGCGGAAGGCAGTCAGCAGCGCGAGCGCCAGCACGATGAGGCCCATGACCATCAGAAAGGCGACGAGGCCCAGGGCGATGGTCACCAGGCTGGCGCGCGACGAGGTGGACGTGTGCGGCACGCTCGGCGTGTTGCCGCTGCGCGCGCCGCCGGCGATGTCCGGGCTGTACGCGCCGGGATACGGGCCGGCAGCGCCGCCGGTCAGCGGCGACGGCGGCGCGGCGGGCGGGCGAAATGGCCCGGTCACCGGTCGCACGCCCTCGGACGGCGTGTGCCCGGTTAGCGAGCGAGACAACGAGCCGGAGCGCGGCTGTATGGCGGGCTGCATCGGCCCGCGGCCCGTGGCCGGGGCCGCGCCCGGCGCAGACGACGAGGCGGGATAGGGCGGCGTCACCGGGATGCCGGACGGGTAGGTCGCCGCCGCGCTGCTCGATGCGGACTGCGGATTGAGGTTGACCTGCGTTTGCGTCGCCCCGGCAGGCGCGCCGACGGGCGCAGAAGGTTGGGGCGGCAGGCCAAGCTGTTTCTGATAGCTCTCCAGAATCCGGCCAAGCTGGTCCGCCGTGCGGTAGCGGTTGGCCGGTTCTTTGGACATGACCTTGTTGATGACCCAATCGACGTTGGCGGGCACATTCGGGTTCAGGTCGCGAACGTGCGGGACCTGCTCCTTGATGTGGGCCATGGCCAGTTCTTGCTGGTCGTTGCCGTTGTAGGGCAGGCGGCCCGTGAGCATCTCAAAGAGCACGATGCCGATGGCGTACACGTCGGCGGCGGGCGTCGGCGGCTCGCCCATGGCCTGCTCCGGCGAGAAGTAGTGCGGGCTGCCCCACACGACGGATTGCCGGGATTGCGGCTGGGTGTGCGAGAGCGCCTGCGCGATGCCGAAGTCCGTGATCTTCACGTTGTCGTTGGCGTCCACCAGGATGTTCTGCGGCTTCACGTCGGCGTGGACCAGCCCGGCGCGGTGCGCGTAGCCCAGCCCCGCGCAAATCTGGATGCCGATCTTCAGCCCTCGCTCCACGCTGAATGGCGCGCTGGCCCGGATCAGCTTCTTGAGGTCCTGGCTTTCGACAAACTCCATGACCATGTAATACGTGTTGCCGTCCTGGCCCACGTCGTACAGGGTCACGATATTGGGGTGCGTCAGGTTGGCGACGTTGCGCGCTTCCTGGCGGAACCGGTTCAGGAAGGACGGCTCGCTGGTGAGGCTGGGGCGCAGAATCTTGATGGCGACAGTCCGGCCCAATGCCAGGTCCTGTGCCTTGTAGACCACCGCCATCCCACCGGAGCCTTGCTGCGAGATCAGGCGGTAGCGGCCATTCAGTAGCTGTTCCTGCGCTGCCATACCGTGAATTGTACACGAAACTACAAGGGCAATCAAAGCGGCTGGTCAGCGCGTTCCTCTGCCTGACGTGCGTCTTCTGGCGCGGAAAGGCCCGCCATCAAGCCCGGCGCGCTCAACCCAACCAGCGCGATGCCCAGCCAGGGATCGAGGCCCGGCCACGCCCCCTGCGCCAGTTGGTAGACATCGACCACGAGCGCCGAACGGTCTGCCCCGAAAAAGGCGACCAACGCGGTGAGCGCACACAGGCTGACCAGCGTCTCGGCGCGGCCCCAGCGGCCCCGGCGCAGGCGCGTGCGGCCTGTGTGGCGGGAAAGCCACACCAAGCCGAGGGCAAGCAGAGCGGCGCTCAGCGCGAAGACGGCCCAGGCCAGCGCGCCCGGTGCGCCAAACAACATGAGCAGGGCGGCCACTCCGAAGCCGGGCAGGCTGAGTAGCGTCAGGGCTTGCCCACGCCGCGCGGCGCGGCGCTGCGCCTGCCCGCCAGGCGCGCCGTAACCACGCGCTTCCATCGCCTCGGCCAGCGCCAGCGCGCGCTCCATGCCGGTCACGACGAGCGGCGATACGAGCGGCAGCAGGTCGCGCAGGCCACGTGGGCGGTGGCCACGCAACGCCTGCGCTTCCCGAATCTCGGCAAAGGCGCGCAGCATGGCCGGCGCAAGCGTGAACGAGATGGAGACGATCAGGCCAAGCTCAAAGAAGGCGGGCGGCAACAGGCGAATCAGGTCTGCAAAGTTGATGGCGCGGCTGAACAGGCTGAAGGCAAACAGGATGGCGATCAGGCGCAGCGCATTGATCGCCCCGAAGAGCGCCGCTTCCAGGTACACCGGCCCGCCGACGAGCGGAAGCCAGCCTGGGATGTCGACGAGCACGGTCTGGCCGGTGCGCACCATGAGCGCGTTGAAGGCCGCGCCGAAGACCAGGGCGATGATCGCGATGCGGAACAGCGCGCGCAGGCTGAGCAGCCCGGCGCGCTCGCCTTCGTCCGGCCAGGTGAGGATGGCAACGCCGATCAGGATGACCAGGTAGACCGGGTGAAAGGCGAGCGAGGCGGCGACCAGCGCGGCCAGCAGCCATACCAGCCAGGCGCGCACGTCCAGGCCGGACGGGCGGCTGTCGGGGGCCAGCGTGGCGCGTTCGCGCGCTTCGGCGGTCCGCCTGGGGCGCGTTAAGGTGGGGCGTGATGCGCTCTGTTCGCCTTGCATCCGGCTCTACTCCACGTTCCTCAAGGATGCCTTACTGCGCCGGCGTGGGCGTCGCCTCACGCGTGGGCAGCGCGATGGGGCACTGCAAGCATTCGGCTGCCCAGGCCGCCGCTTCGCAGGCCGCGGGCAGCACGCCGACCGTCGCCAGCAGGCTGGGCGCGGGCATCGACTGCTGGAAGGTGAACGAGCCATCCTCAAGCTGGTAAGCCGCCAGCGACTCGTGCGGGTTGTTCCAGGCGTCGAGGGGCACTTCCGCCGCGACGAGCGCCTGCAGCACGAGCGCCGTGGAGTTGGCGTCGCTCTCCGTGCCGAAATCGCTCGGACTCTGGTATGGCCAGCCGCCGTCTTCGTTCTGAAGCGGCTTCAGGTAATCCAGCGCCGCGCCCTGCACGTCGCTGCGGCGCAGCGCGGAGCCGACCCTGGCCAGCAGCGCCGTGGAGTTCGTGTCGGGGGCCTGATCGGGGCCAAAGCCGATGGCTCCCTGCTCCGTCCGGGCGGCGAGCAGCGCCTCGACGGCGGCGGCGGGGATGCTGGCGTCGGCCCCGGCATCGTGCAGGCCGAGGATGGCCAGCGCCATGCCCAGGTAACCGCTGGCGTCCGGTGCGTTGTCCAGCGCGGCGACCGTCAAGGCCACCAGATCGACGCCGCCAATGTCGGTCGGGTCTGCGCCCGCCGCTGCGACAGCCGACAGGACTTTGCCAAGCTGCCCGGCGTTCAGCGCTGCGCCCGGCGCAAGCCTCGATGCGATCCAGTCGAGCGGCGATACGCCGTCGCGCCGGAAGGATTCGAGGTCCAGGCCGGATTTCAGGATAGCGGTCAGCGCATCGGCGGTCGCGCCCAGGTCACTTTCGGGGGTGAAGCCATTACCAAAGCCACCATCGGCGCTCTGGAAACTTTGCAGCCACGCGCCCGCCGCCTCGACGTTCACGCCGCAGTTAAGCGCCGGCGGGGCGTCCTGGGCGAGAACGGGCGCGCCGGTCAGGGCCAGTACGAGCGCGATCAGGGCCAATACAACCAGCAAGCGAGGGATCAGACGGCTCATCGGTTTCCTCCAGGCAGGCGTGTGAAAAAGAGGCGCGCAGACAGGTTGATTTGACCGGTGAGCGGGCGCTGAGCGGCTCGAATTGGGTTGGGCACAACAAAAAACGCCTTCCGATGGGAGAGGCGTTGAGCGGGACGCTTGCAAAAGCCGTCCGAGTCCATGCACCACCTCCGGTCCACGAGAGATGATCGTGTGCGTCTGAATCGGGCGGGTAATCTGGCTCCCCACGCCTGTTGAAACAGGGCGTGGACTACAGTTGCGGGACAGCGCCGGACTTGGACCGGCTTCCCCCATCGTGACTGCTGCTTCCGGGCGTGGCAGTCACCCGATTCGGGACGTATGGGTTGGAAATGGGATACGGGCCGCACTGGAACGGCGAGCCGCACCCGCCGCACACTGTACCACACTCGCGCGTTTTCGGCAAACGGCAGAAACCCTCACCCCGACCCCTCTGCCTGATGGCGAGAGGCGGAAAAGGAACGCGGCGGACCGGGTAACCCGCCGCCGCGTCGTGCTGGGGAGGCAGGATTCGAACCTGCGAATAGCGGATCCAAAGTCCGCTGCCTTGCCACTTGGCGACTCCCCAAGGCTGGTGGCATTGTATCACAGTCGGACAGGGACGGGCAAGGGCGGCGGGCGGGGGCGTCCGCGACAGAATTGTGATTCGGCGGGACGCGGACGGCGCATTACAATGTGAGGCATACGCGATACGGAATAGTTGTTTGTGACATGCCGACTTTCTTTGACAGCCTCTCGCTGATCCGCCTGCACAGCGTTCCCGGCCTGGGCGCGCGCACACTTTACCGGCTGCTCACCTGGGCACAGGGCGCATCCGCCGCGCTGTCCGATCTGTTCACCTGGGATGCACAAACATGGTCCCAACAGACCGGTCTGAAGCCAGACCTGGCCCACGCCGTGCTCGCCACGTCGCCGGATGACGCCGCCGCGATCCTGGAAAAGCTCGACGCGGCGCGCGTCCAGATAGTGGCGCTGGGCGACGACGCTTACCCGGCGCAGTTCGCGGCGCGGCTGGGCGAGGGCGCGCCGCCTGTGCTGTACGTGCTGGGAGAAGCGCCCCGGCTCGGCGGTGTGGGCGTGGCGTTCAGCGGCTCGCGGCGCACGTCCGAGGCCGGAGTCGGTGCGGCGCGCGATCTGGCGGCCCAGGCGGCGACGCGCGGCTTGAACGTGATCAGCGGACACGCGCCGGGAACCGATCTCGCCGCGCACGTGAGCGCAGTCGCGGCGGGCGGCGTGACGGTCCTCGTTTTGCCGGAAGGGATTCTGAAGTTCCGGCTGCACGCCGACTTGCGCGCCGCCTACGAGGCCACGCCCGACCGATTCGTCGTCGCCTCGGAGTTCCCGCCGGGCGCGCCGTGGTCCACGCAGAACGCCATGATCCGGAACAATACGATCCTCGGCTTGTCGCGGGCGCTGATTGTCACCGAGGCGGGCGATACGGGCGGGACGCTCGCCGCCGGACAGCGCGCCCTGAAGCTCGGCCTGCCGTGTTATGCGCTGGACATGCCCGGCCTGCCATCCAGCGCGAGCGGCAACCGCCTGCTCCTCAACCAGGGTGCGCGCCCACTTCGCGCTGATCCAGCGGGCGCGCTTCGCCTGCCCGATTTCGATTCATCAGAGCCAGACATGCCCTCTGAAGACTCCCTCAAAGGCCAACTTCGCTTGTTTTGATGGGTTTGACACGAAACGCTGAGAGAGACACCAT
>JADZBY010000199.1 GCA_020851855.1 Anaerolineae bacterium | reverse complement strand
CGGCCCGTTTCGCCCAGACCGGGCAGTAGATGCGGCGGGCGGCGCAACGGCGGGCGCGTCGCGACACGCCCCTACACGACTCATGGCTGTAGGGGCGGCTCGCGAGCCGCCCCGCCTGTTTCGCCCGCAAACCGAGGGGCCGGGGGTGAGGGTCAGGGGCTTCTTCATATGTCATTTCTGAAAAACGCGCACGAGTGGCTTCAGGCCGAGGTGCAGGCGCGCGGCGGCGAGTCATATGAGCGCCTGGTGGGCGACCGAAAGCGCCGCCTGTTCGCGGACGTGCGCGGCGACGTGCTGGAGATCGGGCCGGGAGCCGGTCCCAATCTGCGTTACCTGCCGCGCGACGTGCGCTATCTGGGTGTGGAACCAAACCGGCAGGTCCATCGTCATTTACTCCGGGAAGCGCAGCAACGCCACATCACCGCCGAGGTGCGCGCCGATGCCGCCGAGGCGATCAGCGCGCCCGACGCGAGCATGGACGCCGTGATCGGCACGCTGGTCTTGTGTTCGGTGCGCGATCCGGAGCGGGCGCTGGCCGAGATTTGGCGCGTCCTGCGGCCCGGCGGTGCGTTTTTCTTCCTGGAGCACGTCGCCGCGCCGCGCGGCACGTGGCTGCGCCGGGCGCAGCGCGCGGTGAAGCCCGTGTGGCGCGTATGCGGCGGCGGCTGCCACCCGGACCGCGAAACGTACGCCGCCATCGAGGCGGCAGGCTTTGCCGGGGTGAAGATCGAGCATTTCCGGCTGCCCATCCCGCTCATGGGGCCGCACATCTGCGGCATGGCGGTGCGTTGAGGGCGGATTCGGCAGATCCGGCGGATTTTGTCAGGGATTGTACGAAAGCGATCCGCGCCGCAACGATTTCGTCTTATGATCAGGACAACCGCCCGGACGTCATCTTTTTTCACCTGGGCGGGCACTTATCCGGAGGCTCTCATGGAGCGGCGCAAGCTGGCGATGTGTCCGTCGTGCCGATGTACCGGCGAATTTGAGTTCCTGGGCGAGCAGCGATGGCCGAGGGACATCGCCGCCCTGGCCCATCTGCCCGCGGTCATCAACCTGTGGGGCTGTCCGCACTGCCACAGCACCATCTCCGAAACCGACCTGCTCTTGCTCAGCGGCGCGCCTGCGCCCGCTTCGAAGCCGAGCGCCCATGCGGCGCGGCAGGTGCGCACGCCGCTGGCCGTGGTGGTGCGCGGGCGTGGCAATTCGGAGTAACGCGCGCCCCGCATTTGGCAGATTTGATAAACGGCCCGCCGTCCGCTTGAAATGGCCACGGCGGGCTTTTCTTGTGTGCGATGCGGTAAACGCCCCTGCGCCGTCCGCGATGGCCCGCACCCTGCCGATGGATTCGCGTTGCCGCTGCCTTCTCACAATGCTATACTTTTTCTCAGCATCGTTAGACGAATGCCCCGATTGACTCAGGATTCGGTCTAACCGCCACAAATGGGCGGCCCAGGCGACCGCTCGCACTTAAAAGCCAGCATCCATGCGCGCCAGAGGAGCAAAAGACATGTCGGACAAGACCGCGGCCCCTGCTCATGTCGCCGCCAGCAAGGGGCTTCAAAATGTCGTCATCGGCCAGAGCAAACTCAGCCTGGTCAATGGGACCGAAGGAAAACTGATTTACGCCGGTTATAAGATCGAAGACTTGGCCGAACATGCCACCTTCGAAGAAGTGATTTACCTGCTTTGGCAGGGCAAGCTGCCTAACCGCTGGCAGCTCACCATGCTCACCAAAGCGCTGCAAGGCGAAGCCGCTTTGCCCGCCGAGATCATCAGCCTGATGAAGCAGCTGCCCAAAGCGGCGCATCCCATGTCCGTGCTGCGCACGATGGTGTCGGCCCTGTCGCTGTACGACCCGAAGGCGGACGTGAATACGCCCGCCGAGAACCAGCGCAAGGCCATCCTGCTCACCGCCAAGGTCCCGACCATCGCCGCGGCCTGGGAGCGCATCCGCAACGGCCTGGACCCGATCCCGCCGCACCCGGACCTGGGCATCTCCGCCAATTTCCTGTACATGCTCAAGGGCACGCAGCCGGGGCCGGAAGAAGTGGCCGTCATGGACGCCTACAACGTGCTGCTCTCCGAGCATGGCATGAACGCCAGCACGTTCGCCGCCCGCGTCACCACCAGCACGCTCTCCGACATGTACAGCGCCATCACCACGGCCATCGGCACGCTGAAAGGCGCGGCGCATGGCGGCGCGAACGAAGAAGCCATGAAGATGTTCTTCGAGATCGGCGAGGCGGATAGGGTCGAAGAGTGGTTCGTGGACAACGTGAAGACGGGCAAGCGGCGCATCATGGGCATGGGCCACCGCGTCTACAAAGCGCTCGACCCACGCGCCGCCGTTCTCAAGACGAAGTCGCGCCACATGGCCGAAGCGACGGGCAACCTGCGCTGGTACGACCTGGCCAGCAAGCTCGACAAACACGCCCGCGCCGACGAGGAATTTATCAAGAAGAACCTGTACGCCAACGTGGACTACTACAGCGCCATTGCCCTGTACACGCTGGGCATCCCGCTGGACACCTTCACGCCGCTGTTCGCCATCGCGCGCATCCCCGGCTGGACGGCGCACATCATGGAGCAGTGGGCGGACAACCGGCTGATCCGGCCCGATGTGGATTACGTTGGCCCGATGGACCTCGAATGGGTGGACATCGACCAGCGCGACTGAACGTGGTCGCCGCCTGAGCGCGATCGGAGCATCTGCACGCGCCCTTTGCCACGGCACACAGCACACGGCAGAGGGCGCGTTTTCTTGATGCGGGCGGACGAGGCAGGCCTCGTCCCTACACGATACGCCGTAGGGACAACGCCTGCGTTGTCCGCCTTCGACACACGTACACCGCGCACACACCGTGCGGACGAGGCGCGGACGAGGCAGGCCTCGTCCCTACACGATATGCCGTAGGGACAACGCCTGCG
>JADZBY010000198.1 GCA_020851855.1 Anaerolineae bacterium | reverse complement strand
GAGTCGGCTCGTTTTTCGCCTTCGTTTTTACGCTGTTCCAGCCGCGCCCGCCGCGTCGAGATGAGCGCCGCCTCGGACATGGCGAACACGCCGTTCAGCACGATCAGCACCAGGATAATGAGCAGCTCAAAAACCGACGACATCACCTTCTCCTGGGCCGGCATGCGCTGCGGACGGCGCTGTAGGGGGCGGGATGTTCAGGTGCGATGACGTATCCAGCGCGAAGCGAAAGGCAAACACGGTAGCAGCGTCCCGGCCCGTCGGAGCGTCTGCTACGCGGCTAATACGCATTCTGATTGCGGCCCGTCAGCGTTTGGAACGCCGTCCGCAAGATGATCTTGATGTCCAGCCAGAAGGACCAGTGTTCCACATACCACAGGTCGAACTTGATGCGCTCCTCGATGGACGTGTCGCCGCGCAGGCCGTTGACCTGCGCCCAGCCGGTCATGCCCGCCTTCTCGCGGTGGCGCTCCATGTAGCGCGGGATTTTCTCGCGGAACTGCCGGACGAAGTGCGTCTGCTCCGGGCGCGGCCCGACAAGGCTCATGTGGCCCAAGAGCACGTTGATCAGGTTCGGCAATTCGTCGATGTTCGTCTTGCGCATCCACCGGCCAATGGGCGTGACGCGCGGATCGCCCTCTGTGGTCCAGCCCGGCCCGTCTTTTTCGGCGTCGGTGCGCATACTGCGGAACTTGATCATGGGGAAAGGCCGCCCGTCGAGGCCCATGCGCTCCTGGCAGAAGAAGACCGGCCCTGGCGATTGCAGCCTGATCCACACCGCCAGCGCCAGCAGAAAGGGCGAGAGCACCACCAGCCCGAACGCCGCCCCGACGAGGTCCAGCGCGCGCTTGAGCGACAGCTTCCAGCCGCGCAGCGCCACGTCGCGCACGTTCAAGAGCGGCATGCCGCCCAGGTCATCCACGGACATCGAGCCGGCCATGTACGAGAACAGGTCCGGGTAAATCTTGATGCTCACCTTGCCGCGCTGGCAGAGCGCCACAAGCTGCACCAACTCTTGCCGCGACGCTTCGGGCAGGGCGATGATCACCTCGTCGACCTGCCGCTGGTCGATCAGGGCGGGCAGGTCTTTGGCCTGGCCGATGACCGGCACGCCGCCGACCTCGTCGCCCGGCTTGCCGTTGATCACGCCCTCGATGCGGTAGCCAAGCTGCGGATTGCTGCGGATGTGTTGGAGAATGGACTGCGCCACGTCGCCGCTGCCCACGATCAGCGCCCGGTCGCGCGCCAGGCCCCGGTGGCGCAGCCACGCCCAGACCTGGTGGTGCAGCTCGCGCCCGACGATGACGGCCAGCACGCTGAAGAGCCAGACGTACAGGATCATCTGGCGGGGATAGTCTGCGCCGACGCCCGTGCCCTTGAGCAGAATGGTGGTCAGGCCGTTGGTCATGACCACGCCGACCGACACGGACGCCGCCACCGCGTAGCTCACGTCGATGCGGCTGGCAGCGCGGCGCTGGTGGTAGAGCCGGGCGAAGAAGAAGATCAGCAGCAGGGTGACCGTCTGAATGACCAGGATGGGCGTGTAGAACTCCAGCGTGGGCGGGTCGACCGGCGCGGCGAACAGCGGCAATTCGCGGCGCGCGGCATAGCCCAGCACAAAGGCCCCGACCAGCATCAGCAGGTCGGTGAGGGCCAGCGTCACGCGCTCCAGGCTCTTGAGCCGGGGGATCATGCCGCCCCCGCTTCTGGCGGATGAGTCGGCGTCGGGTTCAGCAGATCGCGCCACAGCCCCCGCCCGCCCTTGAACAGCAAGCCCGCCAGAATGGCCAGGTGCAACAGGCGGGGCGTCTTCGCCGCGTAATACTTGCGGTAGAAGATCAGGCTGGCCCGCTGAAATTCCAGGCGTGTGCGCGGATTCATGCGGCTGGCCGCCCGTTTCACATGCAGAACCGTCACCTGTGGATAGTACAGGACTTTCCAGCCGGCTGCTTTGATTCGGTATGCCCAATCGATGTCTTCTCCGTACATCCAGAAGGTTTCGTCCATGAGGCCGACGCGCGCAATCGCCTCGCCGCGCACCATCATAAACGCGCCGACGACACAATCGACCTCGGTTTCGACGTGTTCATCCAGGTAGGTGAGATTATAGCGGCCAAAGCGGCGGCTCTTGGGAAAGAGCTTACTCAGGCCGGTCATGCGCCAGAGGGATACTTCCGGGGTGGGAAAGCTGCGGCGGCAGGCCAGATCGAGCTTGCCGTCGAGCATGATCAGGCGCGGCCCGGCCATGCCGATCTGCGGGTCGGCGTCCATGCGCGCGATCATCAACCGGAAGCCGTCGGGCGGGACCACGGTATCCGGGTTGAGCAGCAGGGCATAACGCGGCGCGTCCGGCGAATCGGGGTAACCCAGGCGGCGCAGGCCCAGGTTGTTGCCGGTCGAAAAGCCCGTGTTTGCGCCGCTCTCGATCACCTCGACGCCGGGGAACTCGGCGCGCACCATGTCTGCGCTGCCGTCGCCGCTGGCGTTGTCGACCACGATCACGCGCCGCGTCACCGACGGGCCGCTGTCCTGCACCGAGCGCAGACACTCGCGCAGCAGGTCCCGCGTATTCCAGTTGACAATGACGATGCCCAGGTCGAAGGCCGGATTGTTGGCGCTCATCTCCCACTTCCTGGGCTTATCTTACCGTGCCTCGGACGTTTCGTACAAGACACAACGCCGCCGATCGGGCGGCGTTCGCCTCACGCGGGCGGCAGGAAATACGTCGTGACGAAGAAGTAAATGGTCATGCTCACGCCGACGAAGATCACGAAGCGACGCACCAGCTTCGGGTTCAATTTCTGGGCGAGCGCCGCGCCGCCGTAACCGCCCACGATGGCCCCCAGGACGCCGACCACGGCATGTGGCCACGAGATGGCCCCGGCTCTGACGAACTCGATCACGGCGATGCCGTTGATGGCCGTGCCGAGCAGCGTCTTGAGGCCGTTCATGGTGTGGATGTTCGTCATGCCCAGGATGGAGAGCGACGCCAGCATCAGGATGCCGATGCCGCCGCCAAAATAGCCGCCGTAGATGGCGATCACGAACTGGACCACCGCGACGGTGAGCACCGCACCCCAGGTGGGCCGCTCGAAGAGCGATTCGTCAATGGCCGCGCCCTTGTGGCCGAGCTTCATGCGTAGCCAGCGCGTGAAGTTGCCGCCAAAGGCGAACAGCAGCGTGGCGGCCAAGAGCAGGAAGGGCAGGATTTTGACGAAGGTCTGCTCGTCCGTGTTCAGGAGCAGGCGCGCCCCGGCATACCCGCCCGCCAGGCTGATGGCGACCAGGACCAGGACTTGACCAAGCTGTTGTTTGGCCAGTTCTTTGCGGTACGCGCCCACGCTGGCCACCGAGCCGGGCCACAGGGCAATCGTGTTCGTCGCGTTGGCGCTGATGGGCGGCACGCCGACGGCCATGAGGGTGGGAAAACTGATGAAGCTGCCGCCGCCTGCCACGGAGTTCAGCGCGCCGGCGGCCAGCGTCGCGGCGAAGAGCAGCACAATTTCAAGAGGCGTCATCCTGGAGAACCTTTCGAGTGGCGAGATGGCTAATCCGGGCGCAGCGCGTGACCGAGGGACGGCGCGCCGCACCATTGTACCGCCCTGGACGCGGATCGAGAAGGTGAGCGCGGATGGTTTGGTAGGGCTATCGCATCAAAGGCGGCTGCGAACGCCCCGCGCTTATGACGTTCAAGGAATTGGCGCGGATATTGGGCGGCTCGCGAGCCGCCCCTACAAGGCCATCATGTGTAGGGGCGCGTCGCGACGCGCCCGCCGTAATGATCCGCCCGAAATGCTAGAGGCTGTTATGAACTTCCGGCCTCACCCCCTGACCCCCTCTCCACGCGGAGTACCGTGTGGAGAGGGGGTCAGGGGGTGAGGCCGGAAGTTCATAACAGCCTCTAGCATTTCGGGCGGATCATTACGGCGGGCGCGTGGCG
>JADZBY010000197.1 GCA_020851855.1 Anaerolineae bacterium | reverse complement strand
TCGTTGCGCTTCGCCTCTTCCACCTCGGCGCGTGGGCGGTAGGTGCGGTCGTCGTCGTCGGACGAGTGCGGCGTGACGCGGTAACACAGCGCTTCGATGAGCGACGCGCCCTCGCCGCGATAGGCCCGCTCCACGGCGGCGCGCATCACGTCGTAGACGGCCAGCGCGTCGTTGCCGTCCACCGTCTCGCCGTGCAGGCCATAGGCGGCGGCGCGCTCGGCCACGCGCGAGACGGCCATCTGCTGCCCCAGCGGCACGGAGATGGCGTAGTGGTTGTTCTGCACGACGCAGATGAAGGGCAGCCGGTGCACGCCCGCCCAGTTGAGGCCCTCGTGCCATTCGCCCTGGCTGGTCGAGCCTTCGCCCAGGCAGGTGAGCGCCAGCCGGGGCTGGGTCGGGTCGTTGCGGTCCACCAGGCCGGTTTCCCACTTGTACTTGATGGCGAAGGCGAGGCCCGCCGCCTGCGGAACCTGCGTGGCCACCGGGCTGCTCGTGGACACCAGGCCAAGCGCTTTGGCCGACCAATGGCTGGGCATCTGACGCCCCTTGCTGGACAGCTCGCCCTCTTTGCCGAACAGGCTGAACATGAAGTCGCGCGGGGTGACGCCCAGCGCCAGCACGAGCGCCAGATCGCGGTAATACGGGTGCACGTAATCGACGCCCCGGTTGATGGCGAACGCCATGCCGGCTTGAATGGCCTCGTGGCCCATCCCGCTGATGTGGAAGGCGATCTTGCCCTGGCGATGCAGCGCCCAGGTGCGCTCGTCCAGCCGCCGGGCAATGAGCATGATCCAGTACATTTCCAGCAGCGTTTCGGGCGCAAGCTGTTCCGAGGGCCTGGTTTTTTCCGGCAACGACAACGCCGTCATCCCACCTCTCCTTTTACGTTTCCAGCCGCCACAAACAGGAACGCCCGGCCAGCGATGGCTAACCGGGGATGAAGGCCCGGCCCTCACAGGGCGGGCAGCCACGACTGTGAAATCTGACCAAAGTTTCTTGCATTTTCCTGTGCACTAAGGCTAAATGCTATTATAGCCGTCTGAAAAACGCAACACGCGCCGCACAGTGATGGATTTTGGGGATGGGGATGTCTGGCTTGCGGGCGGCTCGCGAGCCGCCCCTACATCAGCGGCATGTGTGGGGCGCGTCGTGACGCGCCCGGCATCAGCAGCACGTGTAGGGGCGTGTCGTGATGCACCCGGCATCAGCGGCATGTGTAGGGGCGCGTCGTGACATGCCCGACGTGGCGAACAGGAATATCACCGCCCCTGATGAATCAGGGGCGGTGCGGCGCTTTCTATGCGACATGGACAGGCGATTTTCGCCGCGCCCACGTCGAGGTGCGGCTGGAATACCGGGTGAGGGTCGTTATCCCTTCAAACTCGCTCTCGCGGCGGCGGCGACGGCTTCCGGCGTCAGGCCGAACTCGCGGTACAGGATTTCCTGCGGGGCGGACGCGCCGAAGTGGTCGAGCGCTACAATCCGGCCCTGGTCGCCCACCCAACGATGCCAACCCAGCGACACGCCCGCCTCGACGGCGACGCGCGCCTTGACGCTCGGCGGCAGGACCCGATCGCGGTACGCGGCGTCCTGTCTGGCGAACAACTCCCAGCTCGGCATACTGACCACGCGGGCGCGGATGCCCTCTTTGGCCAGCAGTTCCCGCGCGGCGAGCGCGATGTGCACCTCGGAGCCGGTCCCCAGCAAGAGCACCTGGGGCGCGCCGCCTTCCGCCTCGGCCACCACATACGCGCCGCACGCCACGCCTTCCATGATGCCTTCCGGCGGCAGGATGGGCAGCTTCTGGCGCGTGAAGACGAGCACCGACGGCCCGTGCTGCTCCATCGCGACCTTCCAGGCGGCTGCCGTCTCGTTGCCGTCTGCCGGGCGCAGCACCACGAGGTTCGGGATGGCCCGCAGCGCCGCGACGTGCTCGACGGGCTGGTGCGTCGGGCCGTCTTCGCCCACACCGATGCTGTCGTGGGTGAAGATGAAGATGGGCGCGATGTCCATGATCGCCGCCAGCCGGATCGGCGGGCGCATGTAGTCCGAGAAGGTCATGAACGTGGCCGTGTAGGGCTTCACGATGCCGCCGTGCAGCGCCAGGCCGTTCGTCATCGACCCCATGGCGTGTTCACGCACGCCAAACTGGATATTGCGGCCATCGCGCGCCGCCGGGCTGTACGTCTTCGACCCGTTGATCAGCGTGCGCGTCGAGCCGGACAGGTCCGCATCGCCGCCGATCATGGTCGGGATGTGCTTGGCGATGACGTTGAGCACCTCGCCGTTCGCTTCGCGCGTGGCGACGGGCTTCGCGCCAACCTGCCAGACCGGGATGTCCGTCGTCCAGCCGTCGGGCAGCTTGCCGGAGAACGCCGATTCCCACAGCGCGGCCAGATCGGGATATTGGGCAGCCCAGGCCTGGAACAGCGTCTTCCATTCGGCTTCCCAGCGCGGGCCGTGATCCACCGCGCTGCGCAGGTGATCAAGCGCCTGGGACGGCACGTAAAAATCCGGCTCCGTCGGCCAGCCGAGCGCCTGCTTGGTGAGCTTCACTTCGTCCGCGCCGAGCGCTTCGCCGTGCGCCTTGCTCGTGCCCTGCTTGTTAGGGCTGCCGAAGCCGATGATGGTGCGGACGGCGATCAGGCTGGGGCGCTCCGACTCGGCGGTGGCGGCTTCGATGGCCTGGGCGATGGCGGCGGTGTCGTTGCCGTCTTCCACACGCTGCGTATGCCAGCCGTAAGCGTCAAAGCGGGCCAGCACGTCCTCGCTGAACGCCGCCGAGGTCGCCGCCGAGAGCATGACCTGGTTGTCGTCGTAGAGCACGATCAGCTTGCCGAGCTTCAGATGCCCGGCGAGCGAGGCGGCTTCTGAGGCGACGCCTTCCATCAGGTCGCCGTCGCTGGCCAGCACATAGGTGTAATGGTCCACGACCGGGAAGTCGGGCCGGTTGAAGGTCGCGGCGAGGAAGCTCTCGGCCAGCGCCATGCCGACGCCGTTGGCGAAGCCCTGGCCGAGCGGGCCGGTGGTGGTTTCGACGCCGGGCGTCATGTGCGATTCCGGGTGGCCGGGCGTTTTGCTCTGCCACTGGCGGAAGGCTTTGATCTCGTCCAGCGACAGGTCATAGCCGGTCAGGTGCAGAAGGGCATAGAGCAGCATCGAGCCGTGGCCGGCAGACAGGATGAAGCGGTCGCGGTTGGGCCACTGCGGGTTGCGCGGGTTGTGGCGCAGGTAGCGCGTCCAGAGCGTGTAGGCCATCGGAGCCGCACCGAGCGGCAGGCCGGGATGCCCGGAATTGGCCTTCTGAACGGCATCCACCGCCATGAAGCGAATGGCGTTGATGGCGAGCGTCTCTACAGACGTATCGACGGCGGTCAAGGTTGGTACTCCTTTTTCTGAAGGCTGCCGGGCCTGTCAACATGGCTCGCGGACAGGTGCGGCAGATCGGTGACAACGCGAGGCAGTGCCGTTTACGGACGAGGCAGGCCTCGTCCCTACGCCACTACCCGTAGGGACAATGCCTGCGTTGTCCGCGCCACATCCCAGGCCCGTTATCCCCCGCTGCCAGTGCCCGGTGACAACGGCCCGGACGGCGAGGGCGAGGCGACCGGGAAGCCCGGCGCGGCTGGCGCACCCGCCGGGGTGGCCGTGACCGAGGTCAAATCGGCGGCGCAGCGGAAGCCAATGTAACCGCGTGGGCGCAACGGGTCCTCGTCGCGGCGGTGAACCGAGCGCGCGAAGAGCGGCAGCGCGTCCCAGTCGCCGCCCCGAAACACCTTGCGCGAGCCGCTGACCGGCCCCTTGGGATCGATCACGTTGGCCGGCACTTCGCGGTAATACGTCGCGCTGTACCAGTCGGACACCCACTCGGACACGTTGCCCGCGAGGTTGTAGACTCCTTCGGGCGTGATGCCGGTGCGGAAGCTATCGACCGGCTCCGGGCCGCCCGCATTGGCCGGGCGGGACGTGCGGGCGCGCTCCGGGTCCCAGGCGTTGCCCCACGGGTACAGCCGCCCTTCCAGGCCGCGCGCGGCGCGCTCCCATTCGGCTTCTGTGGGCAGGCGGCGACCGATGGAGCGGCAATAGGCGTCCGCGCCGTACCACGTCACCGAGGTGACGGGCCGGTTGCGGTACAGCTCTGTGGTCAGGCCAAAGGTGACGCCGTCCAGCCGCATATAACTGGCCTGCGCGTTCGGATCGGCGGTCGGGCCGCCCTGCACCGCCGCACAGGCATAACCGCCGCAGCCGTTCAGGTAGCCGCTGGGGCCGAGCGAGTTCAGGAAGGCCAAGAACTGATCATGCGAGACTTCCGAGCGCTCGATGTAAAAGCTGTTCACCGTGACGGGATGAGCGGGCGTCGAGTCTTCTGTGTAGCTGATGTTGC
Organism: Anaerolineae bacterium; assembly: GCA_020851855.1. Lineage (GTDB taxonomy): Bacteria > Chloroflexota > Anaerolineae > Aggregatilineales > UBA2796 > JADZBY01. The sequence goes on along the minus strand of JADZBY010000197.1, from coordinate 1,117 downwards.
AGTCGATCCCGGCGTCGCGGTCCTGGCAGTCTTCGATGGCGCGTGTGGCCTCGTCGGGCGTCGTGCCCATCACGAACGAGCCGCCCTGGATGAACACGAGATCGGTGGGTGTGACGCTGGTGGTCTGGGTCGATTCCGGCCCGATGAACGCAGGCCCACCTTCCGAGGTGGCCGGTGTGCCCTGTGCGCCGAGCGTCTGTGCGCCCAAAGCCGCATCCTGCGTGGGGCCGAGCGTGGGAATCTGCTGCGCGGTCGGGCCGATGCCGGGCGCGGTGGGCTGCACCGAGAAGGGCGTGTTGCTGGGCACGACGGCGACCCCGCCCTGACCGAGCACGGGCAGCGTCTGGGTGGCGACCGGCTCCGAGGTGGGCGTATCGCTGGGTTCGGTGGGCGCGGGCGTCGTGGGCGTGACGGGTTCGGGCGTGGCCGTGACAACGAGCATCGCCACAGTGGGCGTGCCCTCGGCGGCGACGGCAGCGCCCTGGCCCGGAAGGTTGAAGGTCACGAGGTTCGCGGCATATGCGCCCAGGCATACCACACTGGAACAGCCCATGCCCAGCACAATGCCAATCAATAACCACTGCCAACTGCTATCGCGTGTCCGTCCGCGCAATGAACTCATGGCGCGTTCCATCTCTCCTTCGGTTTGGCTGCTCGGCCACATGCACGGCGCGTCGTCATGGTGAGCACAAGCGCTCAATATTACCTTTCTCCGGCGCGATGTCCAACCTTCGGCAAGGCGGCGATGGAGAAAGCGGCGGCGGAGACGTGGGAAAGGTGACCTCACCAGGGCTATGGCGTCAGAAGCGAGTGGCAGCGCCCCACGCTGTGTGATGCGGCGGATGTGCTGCGCGAGGAACAGGACTATGGCGTCAGAAGCGACTGGCAGCGCCCCACGCTGAAGCATGGGGCTAAAACTACGAAGCCCTACCGGGCTGAGGACGCATTACCAGCCCAAAGGGCTTTGTACATTCAGCCCGGTCGCTTCAGCGCCGGGCGGCCCACCGCTTCTTCGATCCCTGAATGAATGCGCTAGCCTTGTAACCTCACCCCCGGCCCTGTTCCGCCCGCCGGAAACGCGGCACAATTGGCGGTGCGCCGTTCGCCCGTGGAGATG
>JADZBY010000196.1 GCA_020851855.1 Anaerolineae bacterium | reverse complement strand
CAGCAAGATCAACGGGTTAACCAGTGCGCTGGGCAGAAAATCGAGGGTGGCGCGAATCAGGGGTTCGGCAGGGCTGAGGCCGGGTTGCAGCTTCAGCGCCCCAAACCACACAAACACGAGGCCCATCGAGATGGACAGCAATCGCAGGCCATACCTCGCCATTAGGCGCGTCGCAGTCCGGTCGAAGCTGTCGAGACGGTTGTTCAAGCTCCTGTTCAGAAGCGGACTCTGGAATTGGATGGACTGCCGTTTCTGCAGTTCAGGCGTTGAATTGACGTTCATGGCTAGACTCCACGTTGTCCAAGTTACGGAGAACATCCTAACAGGTCGTCGCGGGCGTGTCGTCATTCCAAGAGAGGTTTTTGGACTACATCGGAAGGTGTATTAGTACAGAACAAACCGCCGTGGGCATTCCGCGACGTGTAAACGTGCGCGCCGTGCCGTTCCCCCTCTCTACGCGGTACGCCGCGTGGAGAGGGGGTCAGGGGGTGAGGCATTTTCCTGCTGCCTGCCTTAACGGCGGATTTTGATGCGGTTGCCCGTTGGCGCTTATCCGTCCGGTTGACAAGGCGGGCCGCATGCGCCAAAATGTGGCGTGCTGTCCATTATCTTCACCCCTACTTAGAACTTGCGTGCCCATGAGGTGCTGACTACGATGATAAACGACATACTCAAAGACGCCGAAGGTCGAATGAAAGGGGCCGTCCACGCGCTTCAGGAAGACCTGAACGGGATTCGCACCGGGCGCGCTAACCCGGCCCTGGTCGAGAAGCTGATGGTGGAATACTACGGCACGCCGACCCCACTCTACCAACTCGCGACGATCAACATCCCCGAAGCGATGATGATCACCATCAAGCCCTTCGACAAGTCGTCGCTCAAGACCATCGAGAAGGCGATCCTGGCCTCGGACCTGGGCTTGACGCCGGGCAACGATGGCACGCTCATCCGGCTCGTGCTGCCCGCCCTGACGCAGGAACGGCGCAAAGAGCTGGTGAAGGTCGTGCACCACCGCCTCGAAGAGTCGCGCGTCGCCATGCGCAATGTGCGCCGCAGCGCCATCGAAGACCTGCGCAGCTTCGAAAAGGAAGGCCTGATCTCCGAGGACGAATCGCGGCGCGGCCAGGACGACGTCCAGAAGTTGACCGACAAGTACATCGAGCAGGTCGAAGACATCGGGAAGCGCAAGGAACAGGAGATCATGGCCGTATAGCGCCCCTGCGGCCTGAAAGATGACCGCCGAAGCGCGTGGCCCTGCCTATGGCCAACGATCTGCCGCCCCTGGAGCATGTGCCCTACCACCTGGCAGCCATCATGGATGGCAACGGTCGCTGGGCGAAGGCGCGCGGCCTGCCACGCCAGGCAGGTCACCGCGCCGGAGTTGAGAACCTGCGCCGTATCCTGCGGGCGTGCGCCGAGTTCCGGATTCGAATCCTGACCGTCTACGCTTTCTCCACGGAAAACTGGGGCCGCCCCGAACAGGAAGTGCGCGGCCTCATGAACATCCTCGAAACGGTCATCGACCGCGAGTTCGAGGAATTGAATGCGAACGGCGTCCAGCTTCGCCACCTGGGCAACCTCGACGCGCTCTCGCCGGAGCTTCAGGCCAAAGTGCGCAACGCCGTGGAGCGCACCCGCAACAACGACCGCCTGACGCTCAATCTGGCCTTCAACTACGGTGGCCGCGACGAGATTCTGCGGGCCATCCGGCGCATCATCCTCGACGGCGTGCCTGCCGAGCAGATTGACGAGGTGCTCTTTGGCCTGTACCTGGACACGGCAGGCTTGCCCGATCCGGACCTCATCGTACGCACCGGCGGCGAGATGCGCATCAGCAATTTCCTGGTCTGGCAGAGCGTGTACGCCGAGTACTACGCCACGCCGACCTTTTGGCCCGACTTTGATCGGGAAGAGCTGTACAAGGCGCTTGTCCATTTCAACAAGCGCGAGCGACGTTTTGGTTTAGTCACACAGACCTGATACGTATTTCGACATGCTGCAAGCCCGCTTTGTGAGCGCGCTGGTGCTGCTCCCACTGGTGGTGGTGCTCGTCATCGTCGGGGGCTGGGTCTACGCGCTTGCCGTCATCCTCTTCCTGACCATCGGGGGGCATGAATACGTCGGCGCGATGCGCGCGGGCGGTTACCATCCCTACCACCGCCTGCTCATGCTCACCATCGTGCTCATCGGCCTGGGGCAAGCGGCGGGCTTCTTGCCGGGATTGCTCGCCCCGGCGCTGACGGCCTTCCTCGTCGTCGCCATGCTGGCCATGCTCGCCTCGTACTCCGACGGCGACCACCTGCCCACCATCAACTACGGCATCACCGTGACCGGCGCGCTGTACATCGGCTGGCTGGGCGGACACATCATCGCCATCCGGCAGCTTCCCGACGGCCTGTACTGGACGCTCATCGCGGCGCTGTGCACCGGCTTTGCCGACGTGGGCGCGTACCTCGTCGGGCGCGCCGTGGGCCGCCACCCGATGGCTCCCATCGTCAGCCCCAGCAAGACCTGGGAAGGCTATCTCGGCGGCGCGATCACGGCGGCGGGCTGCGGCGCGCTGGTGGGCGCGTTCTCGGCGGCGAGCGGCGCGGCCATCACACCCGCCGAGGGCGCGCTGCTCGGCCTGGTGGCGGGCATCGTCAGCCCGGCGGGCGACCTGGCCATGTCCACCTTCAAGCGAATGGTAAAAATAAAGAATTTCAGTAATCTTATCCCTGGGCACGGTGGTATGCTGGACCGCCTCGACTCGGTGCTGGTAGGTGTGACGGTGTGTTATTACGTGATCGTGTACCTGCTGCGCGATTGACGGACTGATGGACTTTCACATACTCATGCGACTCGTCTGGCGCGCCCGGCGCTGAAGCAACCGGGCTAAGTGTACAAAGCCCTGACGGGCTAAAACCCCGCCTTTAGCCCGAAGGGCTTCGTAGGTTCAGCCCGGACCTTCAGGTCCGGGCGGGTGCGGCAAACCCGACGCCCGGCGCTGAAGCGACCGGGCTAAGTGCACAAAGCCCTGACGGGCTGAAACCCCGCCTTTAGCCCGAAGGGCTTCGTAGGTTCAGCCCGGACCTTCAGGTCCGGGCAGGCGCGGCAAACCCGACGCCCGGCGCTGAAGCGACCGGGCTAAGTGTACAAAGCCCTGACGGGCTGAAATTACGCCTTTAGCCCGAAGGGCTTCGTAGGTTCAGCCCGGACCTTCAGGTCCGGGCGGGTGCAACCGTGCCCACACTCGCCGACCCCCTCTTGTACCCAGGGCGAGAGGCGCCAGACGCGATGTTGTCTGCGTTCCTCACCCCTCTCCATGAGGGAGAGGGGCCGGGGGTGAGGGCAGATAGGTATCGTCTCACTGTGAAGGGGAGTATTGTAATGGAACGTATTCTGACCATCGAGCGCCATATCCTCGATACGCAGCGCGAGCACCCGCTTGCT
>JADZBY010000195.1 GCA_020851855.1 Anaerolineae bacterium | reverse complement strand
GATCCGTGCCGACCAGCCTGCCGAAGATCGTGCGCTTGCCCGCCACGGTCGCGACGCGCCCGCATCAAATGATCCGTGCCGACCAGCCTGCCGAAGATCGTACGCTTGCCCACCACGGTCGCGACGCGCCCGCGTCAAATGATCCGTGCCGACCAGCCTGCCGAAGATCGTGCGCTTGCCCGCCACGGTCGCGACACGCCCGCATCAAATGATCCGTGCCGAACTCCCAGAACCCTTCAGGACCGAGAAGCGCCCGGCAGCATGAGGATCATCGCCGTGCCCTTGCCGAGTTCGCTTTCGGCCCGGATCGCGCCGCCGTGCGCCTCGACGATGGACCGGGCAATCGCCAATCCCAGCCCGGACTCGCCGCTGACCGACTGGCGGGACGCATCGCCGCGATAGAAGCGCTCGAACACCTTCGGCAGATCGTCGGGTGCGATGCCGGAGCCGGTGTCGGTGACCGCCATCTCGACCGCCCCGCCCGCAGCCCGCCGTGCCCGCAGCGTAATGATGCCGCCTGTGGGCGTGTGCCGCAGGGCGTTGCTCATCAGATTGCCGAGCACTTGCACCATGCGCTCGGCGTCCATGTGCAGGTCGGGCAGGTCGTCCGCGATCTCGACGCGCAGCGCCACGTCACGCGCCGCTGCACTTTCGGAGAACGACGCCGCCACTCGCTCTAACAACTCGCGCGGCGCGGTCGCGCTGCGCATCAGCCCCAACTCGCCCGCGTCGGCCAGCGACAGCGTGCGCAGGTCCTCGACCAGCCGGTGCAAGAGGGCCGTTTCTTCGCTCATGACGCGGAATCGCTCCGGCGTGGGCTTGAGCGTGCCATCGCGCAGCGCTTCCAGGTAGCCCGCGATGACGGTGAGCGGCGTGCGCAGGTCGTGGGCAATGTCGGCGGTCATCTGCCGCCGCAACTGGTTGGCGCGGTGCAAGGCGGCGCTCATCTCGTTGAACGTCTGGGCCAGGATGCCCAATTCGTCGCGCGTGCGGACCTCGACGCGCTGATCGAGTTCGCCCCGGTACATGGCGGTGATAGCCCGCGTCAGGTCCGAGAGCGGGCGCAGGAATTGGCGCGAGAGCAGGACGCCGACCAGCAGCGCCGCCGCACTGGCCCCCAGCGCGCCGACGAACAGGGCGCGGTTCATGCCCTCGATGTAGCGCTGCTCGCGCGGGTCGAGATCGGGAGCAGTCGCCGCCAGCGTCGTACCGATGCGCACTCCGTCTATCTCAAGCGGTGCGCCCTGCTCAAGCGTCTCGGCGCTGACCCGCTCGCCAACATCGAATGGCCCGTGCCCCACCACGACGATGCCATCTGCATCGGCCAGCGCAAACTGCTCCGGCTTGGGGAACGCGTCGCGCGGCGCGTCGGGGCGGCGCTCGGTGCGCAGCCACCCATCGACGCCGGCCAGCGTCCCGCGCGCCCGATAATAGGCCGTCACGTTGTCCTCAAAGAGCGCCTGCGCCTGCTCCACCCGCAGCTTGTCAAATTCCGTCACCGTCGTGCGCGATGCGAGCACGCCGACCAGGATCACGCCGATCAGGCTGGTCAGCAGCAGCGTGAGCACCCACTTGAAGGCGAGGGAGCGGAACATGGGCGGCGCTCAGCTTTCTCCGGGCGGCTCGTCGGTAAAACGGTAGCCAACGCCGAACACGGTCAGGATGTAACGCGGCTGCGCCGGGTTCGTTTCCAGTTTGGCGCGCAGATTGCGGATGTGCACGTCCACCGTGCGCTCGACGTTCTCGAATAGGTCGCCCTTCAGCCGTTCCAGCAGTTGAACGCGGCTGAAAACCTGCCCCGGCGCGCTCATCAGCACACTGAGCAGGTCAAATTCCGAAGGCGTCAGGTCTACACGGCGGCCCGCGACGTGGACGAGGTGCGCGCCCTTGTCCAGCGCCACGTCGGCGGCGCGCAGCACGTCTGGCGATGGCGGCGGCCCGGACGCGCGACGCAGCACAGCCCGGATGCGCGCGACAAGCTCGGCCATGCCGAACGGCTTGGTCACGTAATCATCCGCGCCAAGTTCCAGCCCGACAACTTTATCCGTCTCCGCCACGCGCGCAGTGAGCATAATCACGGGCGTCTGCTTTTCTCTGCGGAAATGGCGCATAAATTCCAGCCCGTCCATCTCCGGCATCATGATGTCGAGCAGGACCAGGTCGGGCTTTTCGTGGCGCGCCACATAGAGCGCATCGCGGCCATTCGAGGCCGTCACCGTGCGGAACCCGTTTTCCGCAAGGTAATCGGCCAGCAGCCGCAGCGTATTCAGCTTGTCGTCTACGATCAGGATGGTTTTCATGCCGCCATTTTCGTTCATTGTCGTGTCCAGAGCAAAGCGAAGATCGCTGCGAGCGGGCAGTCTGGCGATAAAAACGCCCCGTCACTCACGATGGGGTGTCCGCACGCTCATGCCGCGCGGTCGTACAGCGCGCCGCTGCCGGTCGTGATGTCGGCCACGCCGCCGCCGCGTTCCGCCAGCCACGCGCTGATGTCGCCGCTTAGGCCAAACGCCGCAGACTCCTCTCCCACTCGTCCAGAAGGATAGGCGCGGCGTGTTCAGAAGGTGTTTAGAAGGTGTTGGCTTTGGGACAGAGCAGGAAGCAGCCTGCACTTGCTTGGTACGACAACCTGGTGAGGATTCAGAGTTGTCTCCCCCACCCCCATGAAGAGTGAGGGGCTTACAGAGCCGGTTTTTCCCTTCCCCTCT
>JADZBY010000194.1 GCA_020851855.1 Anaerolineae bacterium | reverse complement strand
GCGCCCCGGGCCGGGCAGCGCGGCGAGCGCCAACAGGAAGGCGAGCACACCCAGCCTGATTCGCCGCCCGTCCAGCTTCGTTCCCAATCGCATCATCATCTGTCCCCATTCCGTGTACGATCTGCTACGGCGGAATGCCGAGGACGCGCCGACCATGAGCGCATCGCCTTTTCCGCCTTTTATAGCCCTCATTATGCTACCGACCCGCCCCTGTGTGTGTCTCAATCTCATCTTAGGCGCTCGTCGCCGGGCAGCGTCCGGCGAGACGCGCATCACCGGATGCACGGCAGCCAGTTGAGGATAACACAGGAATTCGATGATCCCGATGGCAAAAATACGAGCCGCGAAATGGCGTGCGTCAGCACAACATCGGCCTGAATGGCCTTTGTGCAACTGCACAAGCGATTCCGGACGTTGTTGCAAGTTCTGGTAGCGTGCAGTATACATAACGAGTCATGAGGGTAAGCGGCGGTTTTTTCCGCCTGGGCAGAATTACCCCCCTTATAGGAGAGAAGAGATCTATGCACCGCAGTAAGTTCGTCTTGAGTCTCGTGCTCGTCCTGGCGATGGTTTTCGGCTTCGCGACTGTGGGCAACGTGCGCGCCCAGAGCGTGTTGACGGTTGCCTTCACCCAGGAGCCGGACACCCTGAACATGTTCTACTCAACCATGTCCTTTGCCGGCTGGGTGAAGGACCTCGTGTACGCCAGCCTCTACCAGTTCACCGACACCCTCGAGGCGCAGCCGGTGCTCATCGAGGAAGTGCCGAGCGTTGAGAATGGCGGAATCAGCGAAGACTACATGACCTACACGGTCAAGCTCAAGCCAGACCTGAAGTGGAGCGACGGCGAGGCGCTGAACGCCGACGACGTGGTCTTCACCTTCGAAATGATCATGGATGAGAACAACGCCTTCCTGCAGGCGACCCAGGTGCGCGAAACCCTGGTGTCCGTCGAGAAGGTGGACGATCTCACCGTGAAGCTGGTCTGGAACTCCCCGGCGGTTTACCCGGAGAACAAGCTGAGCACGCTGAACTACGGCTTCATCATGCCGGAGCACGTGTTTGGCCCGATCTACGAAGCCGAAGGCACGATCCAGAACGCCGAACCCAACCAGAACCCCACGGTCTTCAGCGGCGCGTACATCATGAGCGAGTGGCGGCGCGGTGAGCTGATGACCTTCGTGCCGAACCCGAACTATGCCAACGGCGTGGCCTCTGTCGAGCAGATCGTGATCCGCTTCTTCCCCGACACCGAGTCGGCCTATGCGGCGATGGCGGCGGGGCAGGTGGACGTATTGCCCAACCTGATCGAGTCGGACCTGCCGCGCGTTCAGGCGCTGTCGCCTGACATCGGCGTGGTGGGCGTCTTCGGCGGCTTCATGGAAAGCCTGTGGCTCAACGTGCGCCCGCCGGACAATGGCACGGGCCACCCCGCGCTCAAGGAACTGCCCGTCCGCCAGGCGCTGCGCATGTGCATCGACCGCCGCGCGCTCGTCCGCGACCTGCTCAACGACTCCCGCCCGGTGACCGACAGCCTGTATTCGGGCAACAAGTACGAGAATCCGGACCTCGGCTTCGTGGAATACAACCCCGAAGAGGGCAACCGTCTGCTCGAAGAAGCCGGCTGGGTGATGGGTCCGAACGGCGTCCGCCAGAAGGAAATCGACGGTCAGATGGTCGAGCTGGCGCTGCGTCACACGACGACGACGGCCCAGTGGCGTATGGACATCCAGGCCGTTGTGCAGCAGCAGGTTGCCAACTGCGGCATCCGCACCATCATTACGAACGTGCCCGCGACGGAGTACTTCGGCTCCTTTGCGGACGGCGGCACGCTGAACGTCGGTGACTTTGACATCGGCCAGTTTGCGCAGAGCACGGCGCTCACCAACCCGCTGAACCTGTCCATCGGTGAGAACCTGGCCTGCAACAACATCCCCAGCACCGAGAATCCGGGCGGCACGAACCAGTCTGGTTACTGCGATCCCGAGATCGATGAGAACTACGCGACCTCTGCCACGTCGCTCGACGAGGATGAGATTCGGGCGGCGACGTACCGCATCCAGGAACTGTTCCGTGACGGCATCCCGGCAATTGTGCTGTTCCCGCGTGGCGACAACTACGCCTACAACAGCTCTCGCTTCGTTGAGCCGCCGCTCTTCGGCGCAGGCGACGGCGGCATGTGGTTCGATGTCGTGAACTGGCAGCTTAAGTAAGCCTGCCTGACCTTACCGCAAGTCCGATGTGCAGGGGCGGGGCTGGCACCCGCCCCTGCCACTTATCGGCTTGCCTTCGCGAGTTACACATCAACAGTCGTGATGCAGCCAAGGCATTCAGGGTAGCCCATGGGAAAGTACGTTTTTCGCCGCCTCGTTCAAGCTATCCCGCTCCTGTTCCTCGTCAGCTTCGCGCTGTTCTTGTTGATGAATGCGCTGGGCGACCCATTGGCCTACATGATGGAATCGCGGTCTCGTCCCAGCCCGGAGCAACGCATGATCATCATGCGCCGCCTGGGCCTTGACCAGCCCATCATGACGCAATACCTGACGTGGCTGATCGGCAACGACTGGCAAATCATCGACGTGCGCGGCGACGGCAGCCTGATGGAGCCTGGGCCGCGCCGTGGCGTATTGCGCGGCGACCTCGGCATCTCGTTCATCACGCGCCAGCCCGCCTGGACCCGCATCAACGAGCGTTTGCCCAACACGCTGATTCTGATGGTTCCGTCGTACCTGATGACGCTGTTGTTCGCACTCCTGATCGGCATCTATTCTGCCACGCATCAATATACGTTCGTTGACAACATCATCACCGGCCTGTCTTTCTTTTTCTATTCCATGCCCATCTTCTTCATCGCCCTGATGTTGATTTACATCTTTGGCGTGCAGTTCTCGAGATGGGGACTCAAGCCGCTGCCCATCGGGGGCATGTATGATCCGGGGCAGCCGCAGACGTTCGGCAACCTGTTCATGCACATGATCATGCCCGTCGCGTGCCTGGTGGCCATCCAACTGGCGGGCTACGTGCGCTTCATCCGGTCCTCGATGCTTGAGACGATGGGGCAGGACTACATTCGCACGGCGCGCTCCAAGGGCATGCGCGAGCGCCGAGTCGTGCGCGCCCATGCGCTGAAAAACGCGGCGTTGCCGCTGATCACGCTGATCGGCCTCGATCTGCCGTTCCTTCTCGCCGGCGCTGTGGTCACGGAGAGCATTTTCGCCTGGCCGGGCATGGGCCGCCTCTTCATCGAGAGCCTGGAGCGGTCCGATTACAACGTCATGATGGCGATTCTGATGTTGCTCAGTATAGCGGTGGTCGTCTTCCAACTGCTGACTGACCTTGTGTATACGTTCTTTGACCCGCGAATCCGGTACAGTTGAGCCGAGTGAGGGCAACATGGCAGTAACACAGACCAGTGCGCGCAGCCGCGGCGACCAGGCGGATGGCACACTCTCCCTCAGCGCAACGACGTATCGGGGAGAGCCAAATTGGAAGCGCAGCCTGCGCCTTCTGCGCAGGCATCGCATGGCGATGGTCGGCGCGGGCCTTCTCGTCTTCATTTTCCTGTACGTCTTGATCGGCTCGATCTTCATCCCGGAGTCGGTCGCCAATTTCAACGATCCGACGCGGAAGCTGATGCCGCCTTCCGCCGAGCACATCTTCGGCACCGACCGCATCGGGCGGGATATTTTCGCGCGCACGATCTGGGGCGGGCAGATCTCGCTGTTCGTCGGCGTCACTGCCGTGACGGTCGAGATCGCCATCGGCGCCGCGATTGGGCTGGCCGCCGGGTATCTCGGCGGCATGGTCGACGCTGTGCTGATGCGCATCGCGGAAGCGATCCTGAGCATCCCACAGCTCTTCCTGGCGCTCATCGCCGTGCGTGTACTGGCGGATAAGATGCCGGACTTCCAGATCGGGGGGCGATTCTTCAGTAGCACGCTGATCGTGCTGATCTTCGTGATCGGCTTAACGAGCTGGATGCGCGTATCGCGTATCGTGCGGTCCGTGGTGCTGGCCACGCGCGAGAACGAATACGTCACGGCGGCCCGCTCCATTGGCGCGTCGGGCTGGCGCATCGTGTTCCGCCACGTGCTGCCGAACTGCTTCGCCCCGATCATCGTGGCCGCCACGCTGGGCGTGGCCACGGCGATCCTGCTGGAAGCGTATCTCGGCTTCCTGGGGCTTGGCGTGCGCCCACCGACGGCGACCTGGGGCAACATCCTGGGCGAAGCGTACCATCACCTCACCGAGTGGTACTACTGGTTCTTCCCGGCCATTTTCATCATCCTCACCGTGCTGGGCATCAACTTCCTGGGCGATGGCCTGCGCGACGCGCTCGATCCGCGCTCGCTGCGCTGAGGCACAGGCAACCCGACCACTGCGCCCTCGCTTCCAGACCGGAAAGCGGGGGCGTTTGTGTTTGCCCTGGGCGAAAGCCCGGCGTATAAAGTGCTACACTTGAACCCTGTGAGCGCACCACCCGTCTTGCCTGCGAGGTATCGATGCTGACGCGCATAGAGATTAGCGGCTTCAAATCCTTCCAGGACTTCGCGGTCGATCTGCGGCCATTTCAGGTGTTCATCGGGCCGAACGCCGTCGGAAAGACGAACCTGTTCGACGCCATCGCCCTGCTTTCGCACCTGGCGGTTGACGAGAGCCTCGACGAAGCGCTCCGCCATGCGCGCGGCGAAACCGGCGAGCTGTTCACCCTGTTTCCGGATGGAACGCGCACCCGCGCCATGAATTTCGCCGTTGAGATGCTGCTCGACGCGCCGCCCGCCGAAGCATCCGGCAAAGCGCCGGCCATCGCGACCACGCGGCTGCGCTATGAGCTTGGGCTGGAGAGCCGCATCGAGGGCGGGCGCGACCGCGTCTACGTGGTCAACGAAGGGCTGATCCCGATCAAAGAAACCGAAGATCGCTGGGTGAAAGAGCACATCCCCACGAAAGTCCGCAAATCGCGCGTATTGCGGGAGCGCCGCCCGCCCTTCATCGCCACCGAGCGCGGCGAAGACGGCAAAGCGACCATCTACCGCAACCAGGACGCGCCCGGCGGGGGCCGTGAGGCGACCAGCGTGGGCAGCATCACGCGCACCAGCCTGAGCGCCGCCAACGCCAGCCGTTACCCGACCATCGCCGCCGTGCGGGAAGCGATGCGCCACTGGCGGTTTCTCCAGCCGCACCCGCACCTGATGCGCCTGCCGTCGCCCAATGATCCCGGCGCTTCGCTGGCCACCGACGGCTCGAACCTCGCGGCGGTCATTCAGCGCCTCTCGGAAGACGCCCGGCAGATGAAGGCGTTGCTCAAAGACATTCGCGGCTTCATCCCCAGCATCAGCGCGGTGCGCACGCTGCCCGTGCTCGACCGCGACGAGGTGATCATCGAGATCGAGACGCAGGAAAAGACCCGCTTCTCGTCGCGCGTGCTCTCCGACGGCACGCTGCGGCTGCTCGCGCTGGTCGCCATGAAGAACGATGCGACGCACCGGGGCGTATTGTGCTTTGAAGAGCCGGAAAACGGCGTGCAGCCCTTGCGTCTGCGCCAGATGGTCGATGTGCTGTTCGGGTTGTCCAGCGATGTGAGCAAAGAGAGCGACGCGCCGCTGCGGCAGGTCATCGTCAACACGCACTCGCCGGGCCTGCTGGCCATCGCCCCGGCGGATAGCGTGACGTTCATGCACATGAAGCCCGCCGAAAAAGGCCGGGCGACGCGCGTTGTGCCGGTCCGGGCCGAGCTAATCCAGGACGAGGACGAGAAGTACCTGACCTGGGATCAGGTCAACCAGTATCTCGATTCCAGCGCTCTGAATCGTAAACGCGAAGAACTGGGCATCTGAGCCTCACCCCCTGACCCCCTCTCCACGCGGTACGCCGCGTGGAGAGGGGCCGGGGGTGAGGTACGTGCGTTGACTTCGCCTACCTGGGCAGTGTCCGCCGCTCGAAGTTCATAACACCCTCTAATGACGACGGGCGGAGCTTTGGGGTCCGCCCGCCGTCGTTCTGCGGCTCACTCCACGTGCTCGTACACCAGAAACGGGATGGTGGGCGTCTCAAACCGGGCGGCGACGCGGTAACCGGGATAGGGCTGGGCGATCCACGTCACGATGTACGGCGGCTCGAACGTCGCGGCGGCGGATAGCATCAGGCTGTCCGTACAATCGGCGCTCGCCACGAGCGGCATGACTTCCGGGCTGGCCAGCGCCATGACATCCAGGACGCGGTAATCGGTGTAGAAACCCAGGATGCCGATGCTGTCGCTTTGCACGGTCTTGCCGGCGGGCACATGGGCTTCCAGGTAGTCGACTGCCGCCAGCATCCCTTGCCGGTGAATCTGGTCCTGCCGGAGCGCCAGCAGGTGATTTCCCAGCGCCGTGTAAGGTATTGCGGCGAGCAGCGCCAGCGTGTACACCGCCCCTGCGCCTATCCGCCAGCGTAGGTGCGCCGGCGCGCCGGTGGGCGTAAACAGCAGCGCCAGGCCCAGGCCGGCGAGCACGCTGAGCATGATCTGCAGCGGCACGAAGTACCAATCGAATCCGAGATTGTTGGGCAGAAAAGCGTATACCAGGTGCAGCGCCGTAAACAGCAAGATGGGCAGCGCAGTGCGCCGGTACGGGGCCTGCACGAGCCGGTAAGCGGCCCAGCTTGCCAGGGACCACGCAAAGACGCCGAACACGCGCAGTGGGTTGTAGAACAGGATTTGCAGCTTGAGGCCAACCGTCATCGGCCAGATGGGCGCGATGGCGTCTTTGGCCGTGACAGAGTGCGGGATGAAGCTCCCGTACCCCACCTGGGCAATCACCACCCAGGGCAGCCCGATCGCCAGGCTGACCAGCGCCTCGCGGATGGGCAGCCGCCGCTCCCGGATCAGGACCGCGACGCCGAGCGCCAGCAGGGCAAAGATTCCATCCGGGCGGGTCAGCGTGGCCAGCGCGCCGAGAGCGGAGCCTGCCAGATAAGCCCGCCGCAGCGTGCAGAGTAGCGTGGCGGCGTTCAGCAGGGTGAAGAGCGCCGTCTCCATGCCGCCCGACGAGGCGAAACTCATCGCCTGGTTGGTGATGGCCAGCCCGCCAACTACCACGTAGGCCAGATTCGTCACGCCGCCCGTAGGTGGGCTGCCGGATTGTCCCCTTGCCGCCAGCGCAATCCCCACGATGCCGATCAACACCCAGAGCAGCGCCGCTTCGAAGGCCATGTTGAGTAGCCCGGCGGCTTCCGGCAGCGGCAGGCGGAGCGCGTACAGCCCGGACAGGATACCCGCGTACAACGGTGTCGTCGTCGCCAGGACGTTTTCGCCCAGGTTGAACACGAACTGGCCGTGTTCTACGAGATTCTTCGCGTAGCGGAACGTGATGAAGGAGTCGTCATACAGGATTTTGCCGAGCAAGGGCAAGCGGATGGCCAGCAGCGCGAGGACGAGCAGCAGCCACACGGAAAAGCGCTGGAGCCGGGCAAAGCGTGTCCAGAGTGTCACGCTCCAGCGGCGCAGATCGGTCATGTTAAAGGTGCTCCACGGTGCGCATGTCCAGGCGGCATACTGCCGCCACG
>JADZBY010000193.1 GCA_020851855.1 Anaerolineae bacterium | reverse complement strand
CGCGCTCGTCGTTTCCCCCAAACATCCCGTTATCCCCATCCCGTCATCCAGCAGAAAGCCTACGACCGCACCATCACGAGCATAGCATCGGCGCGGAAGATCGCAAAATCGGCAGAATCACGCAGCGGCGCGGCGTTGCGGGGCGTTTGTTCCGATAATAACTCTTATCACGAGGCATCCTCCCTTCGGTCGTCGCCTCATGATAAATCCGCATATCCCGCCCAACCTCCGGTTGGGACGGTCGCGGCGAAGCCGCTCCCTCGCGATATGCGAACTTATCAGTTGCTTTACCGCACGTAGCCGGACCGAGGCCCGGGATTCGCCGTCCGGGCGCACGTACGCCGCCATAAGCGCATGGCCCGGTTGGCCGTTCCCTTACTTCCGCAAGCGCGCCAGCAGCGCCGCCGCCGCCAGCGCCAGCAGCGACCCCACTAGAAACGGCGCTGCCGGCCCAAACCCGGCCCAACTGCCCACGCCCTGCCACAAGACTCCTGCGAGCAGGCTGGCGGGCAGCGCCGACAGGCCAATCGCCGCGTTGTAGTAGCCGTAGGCCGTGCCGCGCTGCTGGGCAGGCACAATATCGGCCACCATCGCCTTGGCCGTGCCTTCCACGGCGGCATAGTACACACCGTACAGCCCGTACAGCGCCCAGATGTGCCACGCTTCCGCCGCCGCCGCGAAGCCCAGGTAGATGAGCGCGTAGGCCAGCCAGCCGCCGATGATCAGCCGCCGCCGCCCAACCCGGTCCGAGAGTGCGCCGAGCGGCCCGGACAGCAGCGCGTACACCAGGTTGAAGGTGATGAGCATGCCCAGGACGCCCGCCACGCTCAGCCCACGTTCCTGGGCGCGCAGCACGAGAAACGCATCGGCAGAGTTGCCGAGCGTAAACAGAACGACGATCAGCAGGAAGCGGCGGAAATGCGGGCCGAGATCACTGAGGCGATGCTGCACCACGTCGGCGGAACGCTTCGCCGGCACATCGCGCGCCAGCACGACCAGCGCGGCAACCGCAAGCACGGCGGGGATGATCGAGATCAGGACGAGCGTCTGAAACGTCTCGCGGGCGATGGACACCGCGTTGGACTGCATGGCGAGCACGACGACCAGGGCGATGATCATGCCCGTCATCGCGCCTAGCGTATCGCCCGCGCGGTGGATGCCAAAGGCCATGCCGCGCTTCGATTCGGGGATGCTATCCGCGATCAGGGCGTCGCGCGGCGCGGTGCGGATGCCCTTGCCCACGCGGTCGGCGAAGCGCACCGCCAGTACGCCGCTCCATGCCGTCGCGAAGTACAGAAACGGCTTGGACAGGGCCGACAGCGAATAGCCCACCACCGTCAGTCCCTTCCGCGCCCGCAATTTGTCCGAGAGCCAGCCGGAGTAGCCCTTCAAGAGGCTGCTCGTCGTCTCTGCCACGCCCTCGATCAGGCCGATCACGCTGGTCTTGACGCCGAGCACGTTCGCCAGAAAGAGCGGCAGCAGGTTGAAGATCATCTCGCTCGAAATGTCGGTCAGGAAGCTGGTGAGTGTGACGGCCCACAGGTTGCGCATCCCACGCGGCGGCTCGCCCACTGCCTTCTCGACCTCGATCACGTCCGGACTCGTGTGCATGGTTGCTCATCCTGTGCGCCAGCGCCGGACGCACGCGGAAACCTGAAACAGCCCTTGACGCCAACAACCCTCGACGCCCCGCCTCAGCCCTTCTTGATGCCCGCCGCCAGCCCGTCGCCCACGGCGATGATCGTGCTGTCCAGGCGCGGATCTTCTGCCAGCGCGCGGTTGAAGGCGGCCATCGCGACATCCTGCTCGCTCTCCGGGGCCAGAATGCGCCGCCCGCTCAGGGCGTTGTGCGCGGCGACCATGCCGCCGGGCCGCAGGTTGGCCACCGCCCAGTTCAGGTACTCCACATAGGTGGGCTTGTCGGCGTCGATGAAGACGAAGTCAAACGGGCCGTGGGGGCTGATCCTGTTCAGGCTGTCCAGCGCCGGGCCTTCGACGATCTCGACGCGCTCGGCCACGCCCGCCTTCTCGAAGCTGCGCTGGGCAAGGCGCGCGTGCCTTTCGCTCAGCTCCAGGGCGTACAGCTTGCCATCGGCAGGCAGGGCGCGCGCAATCCACACCCCGCTATAGCCCGCCAGCACGCCGATCTCCACCGCCCGGCGCGCCCCGATGGCCCTGGCAAGGAAATAGATCAGCTTGCCTTCGTCCGGCAGAATGCTGATCGGCGGGATACCCTGCCGGTCGGATTCGGCCTGAATCCACTGGAGCGCCTCGTCTTCCGGCGCAAACAAGTCCGCGATGTACTGATCGAGCGGGTTATCTATCCTCTTGACCACGTGGCTTCTCTCCATCCCGTTGTTTCGGTTCGCATACCAGGCAGGTAGGCAGGCGTTGTCCCAGGAAAAGCCTGAGAAGTATACCCCCGCGGCCTGAGATAGGGGATCGTGGAAATGGGGTAGACAGCAGAGCAATCGCTTCAAAACATCCTCACCCCCATCCCCTCTCCATGTTCGCCACCCCACAGGGGACCCCGTCGGCATGGAGAGGGGGCAGGGGGTGAGGCCCTTTCCATCTGCCTGCCTCAGTCCACATTTTTGACGCGATTGCCCTGGGATGGGGTAGACCGGACAAGCCGGCCCCCTCGTGACACAACTTGCTTTATGATAACCATCATCTTTTTAATCCAGCTTAATTTCAGCCCGTGCGCTTTCCGCTATGCTGTAGACCATGCGGGGAACTGGCCACGTGGGAAAGGATGCGCCGTGCCGACCCTGTCGCGCTGGTTTATCAAAGCCGGGATGGTGTATCTCGTCGTCGGGCTGACGATGGGCGCGCTGCTGCTGGCCCAGCCGGTCATGGGCTGGTCGCCCAGCCTGCACGCGCTGCGCCCGGTGTACCTGCATTTCCTGTTCGTCGGCTGGGTGACGCAGCTGATCATGGGTGTGGCGTACTGGATGCTGCCCAAACAGTCGAAGGACAGGCCGCGCGGCAGCGAGCGCCTGGGCTGGGCCGTCTTCATCCTGCTCAACGCCGGGATGATCTTGCGCGCCGTCGGTGAGCCGGCCCTGGCGCTCGATGCGAAATCCGGCCTGGGCTGGACGCTGGCCGTTGCGTCGATGTGCCTTCTGCTGGCTGGTTGGGGCTTCATCCTCAACACGTGGCGGCGGGTGAAGGAGCGCTGAACATGCCCAAGCTGAGCGTGTGGATGGTCCGCGCTGCGCTTGTACACCTGGGCATTGGGTTTCTATTCGGGGCGCTGATCCTGCACCACAAGGGAGTCCCGATCTATGCCTGGACGTGGCAACTGCTCAGCCCGCACACCGAGTTCGTCATCTTCGGCTGGACGATGCAGTTCGTGATGGGCATCGCCTTCTGGATATTGCCCCGCTTCAGCGGCGAGCGGCGCTATGGCCGGGCCGGATTGGGCTGGTGGAGCTTCGCCCTGGTCAACGGCGGCGTGCTGCTCACCGCGCTGGGCGACTGGTTCATAAACGGACCGCTCGTGCTGGCTGGGCGGGTTGCCGTGCTGGCCGCCGTCGTCCTGTTCGTGATCGTCATCTGGCCGCGCGTCAAGCCGCTGGGCGGCTACGCGGCTTCTCTCACTAATCAGAAGCAAATCAGCGAGTTCAAGGAGCACAACCATGAGTCAGCTTGATGTCCGTTTCATCCCACCGCGCGAGCGCCATCCGATGATCTTCAACATGTTCGATGGCCTGCGACCGGGACATTCGTTCGAGCTGATCAACGACCACGCGCCGACGCCGCTCTATTACCAGTTCCTGCACGAGCGGACCGGGCAGTTTGAGTGGGATTACCTCGAACAGGGTCCGGAGCTGTGGCGCGTGCGCATTACGCGCAAGGCCAACGAAGATTGAAAGGCATTGGGTAAAGCCATGAACGCCGCTCGCCTCGTCCCCCGTGTGCTGATGCTCGTCGTGGTCGCCGTCGCGCTGCTCGGCGGGTTGGGTGCGGGCCTGGCGAGGCTGGGCGTGCCGATGGACGCCTTCAGCCAGAGCTGGGCCATCGTGCACGGCCCGTTAATGATCTCCGGCTTCCTGGGCACGCTCATCTGCCTGGAGCGCGCCGTCGCGCTGGCGGCGTTTCGCAAGTGGAGCATGGCCGTTCCGCTGGTGAACGCCCTCGGCGCGCTGGCTTTGCTCCTGGCGCGGGATTCGATTCTGGCCAAAGCGCTGCTCACGGCGGGCAGCCTGGGCCTGGTCCTCATGTTCGGCGTAATGCTGCGCCTGCATCCCACCCGCGACATCGCCATCATGGCGGCGGGCGCGGCCTGCTGGCTGGTTGGCAACATCCTGTGGCTGGCCGGAGCGCCCGTCTTCCAGGCGGTGCACTGGTGGACGGCGTTTCTGATCCTGACCATCGTCGGCGAGCGGCTGGAACTGTCCCGCGTGCGCCGCCTGACGCCCGTCAGCGTGCGGTTACTCCTGCTGGCCACCGGAATCTACCTGCTCGGCACGCTGCTCACGCTGGTCCGGCTCGACCTCGGTATGCGTGTGCTGGGTCTGGGCGCGATCAGCATGGCGGCGTGGCTGCTGCGTTACGATGTGGCGCGCCGTACCATCCGCCAGACCGGCCTGACGCGCTACATCGCCGCCTGCCTGCTGTCCGGGTATGTCTGGCTGGGCATCGGCGGCCTGATCGCGATCTGGAAAGCGCCGGTTGCGTCCGGCCTGGATTACGAATCGGTGCTGCACGCCTTCTTGCTCGGCTTTGTCTTCTCCATGATTTTCGGGCACATGCCGCTCATCCTGCCTGCGCTCTCCGGCCTGCGCCTGAATTACCACCCGCTGTTCTACATGAACTTGGTTCTGCTGCACGTCACGCTGGTGGCGCGCATCCTGGGCAACCTGACGCCGGATTTTGCGCTGCGGCAGTGGGGCGGACTGCTCAATGTGATCACCGTGCTGCTCTTCCTGGCCATGACCATCCTCACGCTGGCCCGCTCCAACCTGGGCGCGACGGGCGAGCGCCGCCCCGTCGCACCCTCGGCCTGATCGATCCGCTGTACGTTGCCCTGTCCGTGCTAACGCCGTATGGGCGCAAAGCGGGCGGCTCGCGAGCCGCCCCTACACAGTGCAGCGCGAGTAGGGGCGCATCGCGACGCGCCCGCGCACCTGTTTCGCCGCGCGGAACTTTTCCCGGCAAACGGGCGTCTTCGCATTGGACTACAATACACGTGAGCCGGTCCCAGGCAGGAGAAGAGCCGTATGAACAAGATGGCGTTACGCATCGGGCGCACGCTTCTGGCGCTCGTCATCATTGGAGGATTGGCTTTGTCCAGCACAGGTGGAACGCCGTCGCGCGCACAGGACGCCTCGTCCGTGCCCGCGCCGCGCGTCGTTTTCAGTTCACCCGCGCAGCGCGAAGTCGCCGGGCCGGATGTTTCGCTACAATTTGCCTTCGACCAGCCCATGAACCAGGCCAGCGTCGAGGCGGCTTTCCAGATCGAGCCGCTCGTGAACGGCAGCCTGACGTGGCCGGACGAGTCGACGCTCGTCTTTGACCCGACCGGCCCGCTGGAGCGTGGGATGCAGTACCGCGTCACCATCGATTCCAGCGCACAGTCTGCCGAAGGCGTGGCGATGGACGACGATTTCCGGCTCGACTTCGAGATCGCGCCCAACCTGTCGGTCAACCAGGTTATCCCGGCTCCCGGCGCAGAAAATGTCGAGGCGGGCGCGACGATCACGGTCGTCTTTGACCGGCCTGTCGTGCCGCTCGTCGTCACCGGCGCGCAGAGCGACCTGCCGCAGCCCTTGACGCTCTCGCCGGAAGTCGAAGGGACCGGCGAATGGGTCGGCACGGCCATCTACGTGTTCCGTCCGGCGCGGGCGCTGGCCGGCAGCACGCTCTATACCGCCACGGTGAGCGGCGACCTGACCGACGTGGACGGCAGCCCGATGGACGCGCCGTACACCTGGCAGTTCCGCACCATGCCGCCGCAGATTCTGTCCACCGAGCCGTATTCGAATGCCAGCCAGGTGGCGCTGGAGCAGGTAATCAAGCTGTACTTCAACCAGCCGATGGACCCGGACAGCACGCGCGCCGCCTTCACACTGCGTAATGCGAATACCGGCGCGGACGTGGCCGGCGCGCTCAGCTTCGAGAACGAGGG
>JADZBY010000813.1 GCA_020851855.1 Anaerolineae bacterium | reverse complement strand
TCGTCATACAGGGCTTGTCCTTCAGCCGTCAGCGGAAGGATGAACTCTGCTCTGGTCAGCATCTCGTTCGTCGGATAGATGGCCTGGTTGGACAGGATGTCCGGGTTGATGAACTCGCGCGCAGGCTCGCTCGTCACGGCGTAGTAGAACTCGTTCGCGTATTGCGCCGCGTTCTCCGGGCGAAGCAGGAAGTTGATGAACACTTCCGCCGTGTACTTCTTCTCGCTCCGGGCCAGGATGAGGATGTTCTCCACCCAGAGCATTGTGCCTTCACGAGGCGTGACGTACTGGATCGCCGCGTTGAGATCACGCCCCAGCAGGGCGTCGTAGGCCCAGCCGAGGGACATGGGGACGAGTCCATCGGCCAGGGCATATGCCGCTGTCGAGGTGTCGGCGTTCAGCGTCTCCATGAAGATGGCGTTGTGCTTCATCTCCATCAGGTGGTCGAGCGCGGCCTCAATTTCTTCGGGCTTTTCCGTATTGGCCGAATAGCCGAGCGATTGTAGCCCCAGGCCGAGGACAAAGCGCTGTTCCTGCCAGAGGCCCACCTTGCCGTATCTCGTTTCCCAAAGGGCATCCCATCCGGTAACCGGCTTCTGGAACAGGTCCGTGCGGTAGACCAGCCCGGTTGCGCCCCAGTAATACGGGACGCTGTGCTCATTCTGCGGGTCGTACGCCAGATCGCGGAAGTTCGCGCTCAGCCCGACCATGTTCGGGATGTTCTGGTGGTCGATCTTGGCCAGCGCATTCGCCTGGAGCAGCCGTGGGACCTGGGCGCTCGAAATCAGGACCACGTCGTAGGCGCTGCCATCCAGGACACTGGCTGCTGCTTCGTCGGGGCTGACGTAGATTTGGTAGTCGATCTTGACGCCGTACTCTTCCGTGAAAGCGTCCAACACGGCCTTCGGGATGTAGTCGCCGTAATTGTAGATCGTCAGCTCGTCGGCCAGGGTCGGCGTGCCGGGCGCTGAGGAACAGCCCGCGAGCAGCGCCGCCAGGAAGAGTAAACGAGCCAGTCTGTGCATAGACATGGAAACCTCTCCCGAAACCTGACCGAACCGTCGAGTTGACCGTTACTCGAGCATGCCGCCCGGCGCTGCCATGAACCGTGCCCAGACGTCGTCGTACAAAGCCCTCACAGCGGGCGATAGCGGCAGGGTGAGCTGGGAGTTGGCCAACATCTCGCTATCGGGGAAGACAATCGTGTCGCTCAGGATGGCGGGATCGATCAGTGGCTTGGCCGCCTCGTTCGTGACCGCGTAATACGTCTCGTTGGCAAACTGCGCGGACATTTCCGGGCGCAGAATGAAGTTGATGAACAACTCCGCCGTGTACTGGTGGGGGCTGGTGGCCGGAATGACCACGTTTTCCAGCCAGAGTATCGCGCCTTCTTCGGGGATGACATACGCGATGGCCGGGTTCATGTCGCGCCCGGTAAGCCCATCGTATGCCCATCCCAGCGCAATGACGATCCGCCCGCTGTTCAACTCCGGCGCGGATGTCCAGGGATCGAACTGCTCCATAAACAGGGCGCGCGCCTTCAGCTCGACGAGCCGATCCAGGGCCGCTTCCAGTTCTGCAGGCGTCTCGGTGTTCACCGAATAGCCCAACGAGCGCAGCGCCAGCCCGATCATGGTGCGCCGGTCATCCCAGATGCCCGCTTTCTGAAAGTCCGCCGCCCAGAGGTCATTCCAACTGGTGACGGGCTTGCCGAACAGGTCGGTGCGGACCACCAGCCCCGACGTCCCCCACGCAAACGGGATGCTGTACTTGTTGCCGGGGTCGAAGGCCAGGTCCCGGAAATTGGCGGCCACGTTCCGAAGATTGGGGATATTGGCCAGGTTCAAAGCGGCAAGCAGTTCCTCGTGCATGGACTCGCCGACGAAGTCATTTCCGAGGAAGGTCACGTCTACGACCTTGCCCGCCCGAATCTGTTCCTGCGCCTCGGCATAGCTCGCGTAGGACTGGAAGTTGATCTTTACCCCGTATTCTTCGGTGAACGCATCGAAGATGGCCTGGGGCATGCCGCCGTCCCAATAGTACACGGTCAGCTCGTCGGCCAGCGGGAGCGGGGTAGGCGTCGATGGCGCGGCTGGGGTGCACGCAACGGTTGTGATCAAAACCAGGATGAGGCTGCTCGCCACGGCTTTCCAACGAGAAATGTGGATCGACCATGAAACCATGATGGAATCCCTCGGGGTGTAGGCCATGTGCTCTTGATGCCATCGTAGCATAGGGCTACCACACCTAAGATCGAGGTTCTGTTGCGCTTCTGTAGAAGCTCAGTCACAAAGGTGAACTTGGTAAAGCATA
>JADZBY010000192.1 GCA_020851855.1 Anaerolineae bacterium | reverse complement strand
GGCTGATCGCGGAGACGGAGAAGCGCCTGGGCGACGAGGTGATGCTCTTGCTGCTGGCAGCGCCCACCGCTGCCGAGTATTATTCTCATATCGGCTTCACCCAGGCGATGAATGCCTGGTACAAGCCACGCCAGCGTTGACCTGAGCCACCGGCAGCCACGGAGAGACGCGCTATGTCTGCTTCGCCACCGATTCCCGGCCTGGAGAGCATCTTCGAGTACCTGGCGCTGCTGGTGGCCGAACAGCCGCCGGACGAGCCGTTCCTGCTGCGCCAGCTTCAGCCCGCCGTGCAGCTCAAGTTTCCGACCTTCAGCTTTGCTGCATATGGGCTGGCCAACCTGCGCGACTTTCTGAGCGTGGGCGAGCAGGCGGGCTATTTTCGGCTGGTGAACACGGGCGATGCGAAGACGGTGCACCTTTTGCCCGGCGAGCGCGCCCGCAAGCCGCCCGCCGAGCCGATGCCCGTGCCCACCGGCCAGACCGATCCCCGGCGCATCCAGTGGATGACGCAGGTCATGGAAGACATGCTCAGCGCCGAGCGGGCCGACCAGATCATGGAAGCGGCGCGCGGCAGCGATGCGTTGTCCATCGCCTTCTCCGAGTTCCTGGCCGGGCAAGAGCGCTCGAACCTGCTCTATCCGGTGCGCGGCAAGCTGCGCCGTGTGCGCGAGTTCCTGGCCATGTGGCGGACGAACGGCGAAACCCCGGCCATGATGGCGTGGCAGCCCAGCCGGGCGCTGCTCAAGATGCCGCCCGTGCCGCCGCAGGGCGATGCGCCGCGCGCCGGGGCGTACATCCAGGCGCTCTTGCAGGGCCGCGCCAGGCTGGCCGATCTGCCCATCGAGCACCTGGACAACACCTTCTTCGGCGTGCTGCGTTATTACCAGCAGCAGTTCCGCCGTGAACGCGCCTTTGACTACGTGGCCGGGCTGGAAATCCTCGAAGCCGAAGCGCGCGCCGTGCCACGACCGGCCCCGCCGCCCGTCAAGCGTGGATTGTTCGGCGGCGGCAAGCCGTCCGGGCCGGTGGTTGAGCCGCTGGATGGCGAGCAGATCGAGGCCATCACGCGCCAACTTCTGAATCTGGCCGGTGTACGCAGCACACAAGACCTGACCGCGCCCTGGCGCGCCTACATGGCGGCGCAAGGCCCGGAAGCGCTGTACAGCACACTGGCCAGCAATCCGAGGCTGCTTCAGGACGACGCCTTCCTGAACTGGATGGACGCCCAGATTGGCGAGGCGGTCGAGCGCGACAACTGGAACGAGGTGAGCGGCGTGGCCAACAAAGCGGCGTTGGTCATCGCGGCGCGCCAGGTCGGGCTGGACCAGTTGCGCGCCAACACGGCGGAGATCAAGGGCGTGTACGACTCGATCCTGGCCGGGGCGCGGCAGCTTGGGCAGGTGGTCGCCTACCTGAAGCCCGACGTGGAGCCGGTGAAGTACCTGCATGGCCACCCGGAGTTGATCGAGGATGAAAACATCGGGCTGGTGCTCGACGATCAGCTCATCAAGGCGGCGGAGCGCGGCGACGTGGCGCGTTACCGGACGGTCAGCGCGCGGGTGAGCCTGTGGCGCGGCGTCTCGGAACTGGGCATGGAAAACGGCGTGAAGCAATACCAGCGCGCGCAGGCCGCACCACGCGAGGACCGGCAAGTCCTGGCCGAGATGGGCTTTCTGCTGCTCCAGGGCGCGACGGACACCGAGACGCGCCGCGACATCCTGGAGCGATTCCCGGCAGTGGTCAGCAATGATGGGCTGGCGCTGGCCAACAATACGCTGGAGATGCTCTCCTTCCAGGGCGTCGATCAGGTTGAGTACGCCCGGCACTTCGAGATCAAGCGGCTCATCGAGCGCTGCCTGGAACTGGGCATCAACCGGGCGCTCGCGGAACTGAAGTAAGAACGGCGGACGGCGTTCCCAGGCACGATTCTCTGCACTCGCGAAAGGCAGAAGGCGCGACATGCCCGTCGATATCATGCTGATCAACGGCCCCAACCTGAATCTGCTCGGCCAGCGCGAGACGAGCATCTACGGCGCGCTGTCGCTGGATGAGATCGTGCGGCGCGTCACGGAGCACGCCCGGAAGCGCGGCGCAAACCTGCACGCCTTCCAATCCAACCACGAGGGTGGGCTGGTGGACGCCATCCACGAGGCGCGGCACGGGGCGCGTGGGCTGATCATCAACGCCGGGGCGTATACGCACACCTCGATTGCCCTGCGCGACGCCATCGCGGCGGTTGCCATCCCGGCCATCGAGGTGCACCTGTCCAATGTGTATGCGCGTGAGGCGTTCCGCCACCATTCCATGCTGGCGGCGGCGTGCCTGGGCGTCATCGCGGGCTTCGGCTGGCGGAGTTACCTGCTCGGCGTGGATGCCTTGCTTGGGCATCTGGGACAAGTGCACGAGGAATGATCGGTGAGCGCGTCGCGACGCGCCCCTACAATTGCGATTGAGGTGTGGGGCTGGGTTCGGGTCGCAGGTCGAGATCGGCGGGCGCGTCACGACGCGCCCCTACGACGGAGATTGCCCTGGGTTCGGCGTGTCACCGCCTGCCGTTTTTTGCGTAGGGCAACATGGCCGCCACCTCGACGCGCGCCGCGTCCAGGCGGCCCAGCCACAGGCGCGGATCGGCGTCCAGCTGGGCGATCCATTGCGTTTCGCCGCCCGCCGCCGCCACCTGATCCGGGTAACGGTCCGCCGTCTCGAACTCCATGCCCTCGGTTTCCAGATAACCGAAGCTGAAGCCACCCTGCGCCATCAGGTGCAGCGGCCACGTCGCATCCGTGGAGATAAACTCGTCATCGCATCCGGCCAGGATGCTCTTCGCCGCCCGGAGCCGGACGCCGCGCGCGCCCGCCGTGATGTCCCAGGGCTGGCCGCTGACCGTCGTGAAGACGCGGTTGATGATCGCCTCGGTATCCACCTGGATGCGCGGATGGGTGGCGAAAGCGCGCGGCGTCCGGCCAAAGATCGTGAAATCGTGGTTGGCCAGGAACGCGGCGGCGCGCAGCATCTCTTCGGGGAAGAACTCGGCCCAATGCAGAGCGCGGTCAAAATCGCTGTACAACGCCATTTCCGCGCCGGAATCGACGGCCAGCGCCAGCGCTTCACGCCGTGCGCGCCCGATCTTCGCCCCGGCGACGCTTTCGCCCGTATCGCCAATGCGCACGCGCACGGCGTTCGCGCGCAGCATCTCGACGGCGCGGGCGTCGGCGGCGTCTGTGGCGCGCACGGCGATTCCGGCGAAGGCCTGCCGCAAAAAGGGCAGGCTGCGCGTGATCTGCGCGTACAACCGGCCATCGGGATCGTGGAAGGTGGCGACCAACCAGGGTTGCATGGACGGGCAAGGCTCCTTAGCGGTTACGGTGTCCGGCTAGCGGTGGGTGTGAGCGTGGGCGCAGGCAGCGCGGCCTCATCGCCGTAACGCATGGTCATCGTCACGGTGACTTTTTCCGGGTCGGCGTCGTCGATGGTGATGGTGATGCGCGGCATGGGGCCGTCATAAGCCGGGTTGAGCCGCCACACGTAATCCTTGCTGCGCGGGCCGGTCAGATCGAGGAAGATCGCCGCGCCATACCGCCCGTAGGTCGGGTTGCGCTCGCGCGTGAACTGGATGACCTCAAAGACGGGCTGTTCGGTCCCGTCGGCGTCGAGGAAGACCGCCGTGCGCGCCAGGTGGTTGAGCAGCGATGGCGCGCCGCACGCCCCGTAGCCGAAGCCGTACTGTGTCATGACGTAACCCTGTTCGGGCAGCATCGTATTCCTGAGCACATCGCGCAGGAAAGAATACTCGTCGTCCGGCGCGAACGGGTCCGAATCAAAGAATACCTGCAACATGGCGAACGCGGCGCGCGCATTGGCCAGCCGTCCGGCGTAGGTATGCTCGGCCTCGTACATGATCGATACGCTGTACTCGCGCTCCAGGGGCGATCCGGCGCGGGCGGGCGCGGCCACTGCGAACACGGCGATCAGCGCCAGCGCGGCCAGCGCGACGGGAATGTTGCATGTCAAACGCATAGGCTCTCACTCTCCGCCGCCCATTATATGCAGGGCAATGCTTCACGTGAGGTGACCGGTGAGGCGTCAAGGTCCGCCCGGCGCTGAAGCGACCGGGCTACGCTTACGAAGCCCTTCGGGCTAAGGATGCTGCTTCAGCCCGTCAGGGCTTCGTGCTTTCAGCCCCGTGCTTCAGCGCGGGACGCTCACGGCATCCCTTGAAGCATACGCCCTGCCATTATACGCATAAATCTGGGCTTTCTGCCGGGCGTGATCTATACTCCCCGCTTTGGGTCCACCACTCACCAGGAAATCGCTACATGGTCGCCGCCAATGTGCGCATCCGTCCGGAGACGCCCGCCGACTACGCCGCCATCGCGGATGTGAACGCCCGCGCCTTCGCCAACAGCGCCGCCGAGCCGGTCATCGTCGCCTTGCAGCGCGCCCGGCCCGGCTTTGACCCGGAACTGTCGCTCGTCGCAGAGCGCGACGGGCAGATCGTCGGGCACGTGTTGTTCTTCCCGGAGCGCATGAATCTGCTGGGCGAGAGTTTGCCGGTGGTCAACCTCGCGCCGATTGCCATCCACCCGGCTTATCAGAAGCAGGGCATTGGCGGGGCGCTGATCGAGGCCGGGCACGCCGCCGCGCGGGCAAAAGGCTATGTGCTGAGCGTGCTGCTCGGCCACCCGACGTACTATCCGCGCTTTGGCTACCGGACGCGCGTGTACGGCGTCGTGCGCGGCAAGGCAACGGTGCGCGCCGCCGAGTTGCCCGCCGGGTTGCACGACGGGCCGCTCACGGCGGACGACGCCGCCAGTGTGCACGCTTTGTGGCGGGTAAATAACGGCCAGGTGGACTTCGCCTTTGATCCCGGCCCGGACCTGCTGGCCTGGACCAGCCCGAATCCGCTCATTCACGCGACGGTGTATCACGAGTGGGGCGTGACCTGCGGGTACGTGCGCGCCGACAGCCGCAACCGCCTTGCGCCGCTGGTCTTTCTGGCGCGGGACGCCGGGATCGCGCGGGCGATGGCGGCGCACCTCGTAGCACAAAGCGGCGCGCCGGGCGGCGAGGCGGACATGGACCTGCCCTTCCACCCACAATCCGCGCTGGCGGGCCTGTTCGGGCCGGCGCACGTCGAGGCGTGGGATGCGGCGATGGCCTGCCCGCTCGCGCCGTCGCCTTTTGACACGTATTACATGCAGGTGCAGAGCGGCGCACGGCCCGTCGGGTGCATCACGTGGCCGGTTTCGTTTGATCTGGCACAATAGAGTGCCGCGCGTGGCCAATGGCAATCTCCGGTGTTCTTACCTGGAGAGACAGTGACACACAACAAGGAGTGAATGGAATGCGAGTCTTCATCGCGGGCGTGGATGGTTACCTGGGATGGTCGCTTGCCCAGCATCTCACTGCCCGGGGCCACGAGGTGGCGGGCGCAGACAACTATTTCCGCCGCCAGTGGGTCGAAGAAATGGGTTCGATCAGCGCCATCCCGATCCCGACCATGCCGGAGCGGCTCAAGACGTTTCGCGAGCGGCACGGCAAGGACCTGCGCTTCTGGGAAGGCGACCTGCGCGACTATGATTTTGTCGAGGGCATCTTCAAAGACTTCCAGCCCGACACCGTCGTGCACCTGGGCGAGTGCCCATCCGCGCCGTATTCGATGATCGACGTGCACCACGCCACGTTCGT
>JADZBY010000191.1 GCA_020851855.1 Anaerolineae bacterium | reverse complement strand
GCGTCTGGAAAGCCCAGCTTGTCGCGGCGTTCATGAGGATGCCGTTGTTCAGCACGAGCACCGGCGCATCTTCTGGCCCGTGCAACTCGTAGTAAAAGCTGATCCCTGAAACGTCTATTTTGGGCATGGATAGTTCTCGACAATGGCATAGCCCCAGGCAAAGCTGAGCCTGCAACGATGCATGCTAAGTGCTACTGTCTGACGTAGAAAGGATTGCCTCCAGTTCCACGATCAACTGCGGGATCTGCACTGTCGCCGTTTTCCACACAATATCGAAGTTGACATTGCCGTAATCGTGGACAATGCGATTGCGCATCCCGATGATGAGCCGCCAGGGAATCTGGGGCAGCGCCTGCCGTGTTTCTGGGCTTATTCTGTTTGCGGCTTCGCCGATCAACTGAACGGTCCTGATGAGGCCATCCGCGAATAGCTCATCGGTATCAAGCATTGGGCGCGTGCGGCCTGACACATGCCGCAGCGCCCGCCGTGATACGTCGAGCATATCCTGAAGCCAGTTTCTATCCTGCTCGTTCATAGAGCACTCTTGCCGAAGCGAGCACTTTCCAGCGAAAACGCGGGTGAAGCTCTTCCGGCGTCCGGAAATCGACGATTCGCCCCAACAGGTTGGTCAACTCATCCTGCATGCCGACAATTTCCCAGCCGGGTGTGTGCCCCGGCTCGAATTCGACGAGCACATCAACGTCACTGTCCGGGCGAAAGTCGTCACGCAAAATGGACCCGAACAGCGACAACCGTCGGATGGCGTGTCGCTCGCAAAAAGCGCGTACCTCGTCGTCGCGGAATACGATGTTGGCGTGTTTCATGCAGACATACCACCCTAATGTCGTTAACCTTCCATGATTCTACACCAGCAGCACGCGCGAGCGGTACTGCACTGCCTCGGCCACATGCTCGACCCGAATCGGCTCCGACCCGGCCAGATCGGCGATGGTGCGGCTCACCTTGAGCGTGCGGTGATAGGCCCGCGCGCTGAGCTGGAGCTTGCGCATGGCCGTGCGCAACAGCGCCTCGGCGTCCGGCTCTAGCGTGCAGAACGCCTCGATCTCGCTGGGGCCGAGATCGCTGTTGGCCAGCACATGTGGCAGGTCGCGGTAACGCTGGCGCTGGCGCTCGCGGGCCGCTTCGACGCGCGCCTGGATGGCGGCGGATGGCTCGCCGCGTCGGTCATCCGTGAGTTTTTCATAGTCCACGCGCTGCACGTCAAGCTGAATGTCGAATCGGTCCAGCATCGGGCCGCTCAGCCGTTGCTGGTAGCGCCGCACCGCCGCCTCACCGCACACGCAGGGCTTCATCGCATCCCCAAAATAGCCACAAGGACACGGGTTAAGGCTCGCGACAAGCACGAAGTTCGCCGGGAACGTGACGGCCCCACGCGCCCGGCTGATGGTCACGACCTTGTCCTCAAGCGGCTGCCGTAAGACTTCCAGGTTGCGCCCCAGTTCCAGCAGTTCGTCCAGAAACAGCACGCCCCGGTGCGCCAGACTGACCTCGCCGGGGCGCGGGATGCCGCCGCCGCCGATCAGGCCAGGCTGCGAGATGGTATGGTGCGGCGCGCGGAAGGGCCGCCGCTGCGCCAGCACACGTCCCGGCGGCAGCATGTCTGCCACGGAGTAGATGCGCGTGATCTCCAGCGCTTCCTGCGGTGTGAGTGAGGGCAAAATGCCCGGCAGCGCCCGCGCGATGAGCGTTTTTCCCGCACCGGGCGGCCCGGCGAGCAGGGCATGGTGTCCGCCCGCCGCGACCACTTCCATCGCCCGCTTCACGTATTCTTGCCCCTTCACTGCCGAAAAATCCACAACGCGCTCCAGCGGCGCGTCGCTGGGCTGGACCAGCGCGCGCCGGTCGAAGGGCGGGATCAGGTTCAGCTGGAAGATGTGCTCCACGAGATGGCCGAGCGTGGGCACAGGGATCACGTCGATGCCGTCCACGAGCGCCGCCTCGGCAGCATCGCACTCCGGCACGTAAAACGTCGTGCAGCCCATTTCTTTCGCCAGGTACGCCAGTGGCAGGATTCCGCGCGCGTGGCGTAATGTGCCATCCAGCGACAGCTCACCGATGAACATGGCTCCGGCCAGCGTTTCGCCCGGAATCTGCTCGGTGGCGGCCAGAACGCCCATCGCGATGGGCAGATCGTAGACCGGACCCTCTTTGCGCTGGTCGGCGGGCGCGAGATTGACGACGAAGCGCTTCATGGGGAACTCGAAGCCGCAGTTTTTCACGGCGGCGCGCACCCGCTCCCGGCTCTCCTGCACGGCGGTATCCGCCAGCCCGACGATGACGAAGGACGGCATGGCGCGTGGGTTGAAATCGACCTCGACGGTGACGCCGATGGCGTCCAGGCCGACCACAGCGCCCGATTGTACGGTGGCAAGCATGGGGAAGACCTCGGAGATGTGAAGAGCGCCAGAGGGCACTGCCGCCCCGCGCTCCGGCGACGCATCATGCGCTCATTATAGCACCGGCTAAGAATGGGGATAGCTATCCGGCGCGGAAACGAAAAGGCGGCGCTCAGTGGATGAAGCGCCGCCCTGTATTCGCCACGACACCCGATCCGGTCAAACGTCGTCGCCGTCGACGAACTCAAGCGGCGCAGCCTGACGGGGAGCCGGCTCGCGCGCCGCACCGTTGCCCGCTGCGGGGACTCCGGCGCGCCCGGACGCGCTGGTCCCCACCGGCCCGGCAGCGCGCCGTGCACGCGCACGGCCCCGGCTTTCGGCGTCTGCCTGCGGTTGGAGCGCGGCGCAAAACGGGCAGATGTTCCAGGCCAGTTCGAGCATCTGGCTGCACTGCCCACACGGCTTCTTCAGCCGCGTATGGCAATATGGGCACACCTGCCAGAGCGCGTTCGAGGGCCGTCCGCAGCCGGGGCAGGCCGGTTTCTCTTCGATAGTCTGGAGCAGCGCCTCTTCTTCGAGCGAGCGCTCGTAGGCTTCGGCGAGTGATTCGCGCGGGCGCAGCATGAGGTACACGATCAGACCGACGATGTTCAGCGCCACAACAAGCAGCGTGGCCGCGATCTGGGCCAGCGTATCGTGGGTGCGCGCCCGGATGTCGCGCCAGGTCCACAGCGCCATGCCGATCCACAGGGCGGCTACCACCGCACCGAGGATGGTGGCTCCGACGAGGATAGCCTGGCTGAGCGACTGATCGAAGGACATGGCAACTCCCGGCCCCGAACCGGCACCGCGCCGGAGTATAGCATGGTGATCAGGTCAGGGCAATCTGACGCGCTACAGCGCCAGGGCTATCGCATCAAAGCATCCTCACCCCCGGCCCCTCTCCATGCCGTCGGGGACCCCGACGGCATGGAGAGGGGCTAGGGGGTGAGGTGTTTTCCTGCTACAGCGCCGCAACATGTAGGGGCGCGTCGCGACGCGCCCGTCACACATCCGTCACGCCCCGACGCCACGCGCCCTCACGACGCGCCCGCCGCCACATCAAAGATCAATGCGCCGTCTGAGAGCTTTCAGCGAAACGGATTTTGCTCGTTCATGAAATTGCGGATGGCCAGCGCGGTAGCCTGCGGTTGTTCGAGCATGGGCATGTGCCCGGCGTTCTCGATGGTGACCAGCGTGGCGTTGGG
>JADZBY010000190.1 GCA_020851855.1 Anaerolineae bacterium | reverse complement strand
GCTGTACTACTGGTACGACAACAGCCTGGCGGAGAAAGAGCTTGGCTGGACCTACCGGCCCGTTGAGGACATGCTGCGCGATTCGTTGGCGTGGCTGCGGGAAGCCGGGCACATCTGACGCCCGGCGGCGCGCTGGATCGACGCGGCGGGCGCGTTCGGACAGGCGGCATTCTGGCGGGCGGCTCGCGAGCCGCCCCTACAGCCGCATCAGGGCATACCCAGCGACGGTGTAGGGGCGCGTCGCGACGCGCCCGCCAGCTGCCTGAGCTTGCGTCAATCTTCCTGATACCCGGCTCCCTCGATGAATCCGCGCGCGCGCTCGCAATACGGATAGCGCGCCAGATACGCCCAGAACGCCGGGCTGTGATCGGGATGCTTGCGGTGGCACATCTCGTGGGCGATCACGTAATCGACCACGTAATCCGGCCAGCCGCGGATTTTCGTGCTGATGCGGATGTCGCCATCGGTGCTGCCGCCCGTGGTGAAGCTGCCCAGCCGCTTGCTCATGTTCTCGGCCCAGCGGATGGTGTGCCACACCAGCTCCCCGCCGAAGTAACGCGCATTGATCGCCTCGGCGCGGGCCGTCAGGTCAAGGTCTTGCTGTTTCTGGGCGCGCTGCCGCTGCCGGGCGATGCGCTGTGCGATCTTGGGCAGCATCGCCTCGGCTTCGGCCCGTTTCATGTTGGGCGGCACGCGCAGCCGCACCACGTCGCCGCGCAGCGTCCAGTGCGCGTTGCGCCGGAGCCGCGCATCGGGCACGACGATGAACGTCAGCCGCAGACCACGCGCCTCGACCGCGGCCTGAAAGCCCTGCATCGCGGCGCGCCTCAGCCGTTCGAGGGTACGATGGTTTCAAGCGGCTTGTAATTGCCGAAGAACACGGCAGGCGACGGCGGCTGGGCGGCCCAGCGCACCGCGTTGGCGATGACGCGCTTGACCTGCGGATGGTAGTAGGTCGGGTACGTCTCGTGGCCGGGCCGGAAGTAGAAGATGCGCCCCTTGCCGCGCGTGTAACAGCACCCACTGCGGAACACCTCGCCGCCCTGGAACCACGAGATGAACACCACGGTTTCCGGCTGCGGGATGTCGAAGCGCTCGCCGTACATCTCTTCGCGCTCGATCTCGAAGTGGTCGTCAATCCCGGCGGCGATGGGATGGCCCGGCTCGACCACCCAGATGCGCTCGCGCTCGTCGGCCTCGCGCCATTTCAGGTTGCAGGTGCTGCCCATGAGCACCTTGAAGATCTTCGAAAAGTGGCCGGAGTGCAGCACGATCAGGCCCATGCCATCCAGTACACGCTGCCGGACGCGCTCGACGATCTCGTCACTCACCTCGTCGTGCGCGCGGTGGCCCCACCAGATCAGCACATCCGTCTCGGCCAGCTTCGCTTCGGTCAGGCCGTGTTCCGGCTCGTCCAGGGTGGCCGTGGTCACGGTCAGGCCGGGGCCTTCGCGCAGGCCCGCCGCGATGGCGTTGTGCATACCGTCCGGGTAGACCTCGGCAACCTTCGGATTGCTCTTCTCGTGGCGATATTCGCCCCATACGGTGACGCGAATCGTGTCCATTGAACCTCAGACTCCTGTCAAGGTGACTCGTGGCGGCAGTCCGTCCGCCGTCCTGCCGCCGATTGTAACGCACTCCGGCTGGCCGCGGACCACAGAACACCCCCTAACCCTGCCCTTCCCCCCATCAAGAGGGGAAGGGAAACCCGGCTCTGCAAGCCCATCCCTCTTTATGGGAAAGGGATTGGGCTGGGGGAAATAACCCTGAAGCCTCACCAAGTAGATGTACTTACGTTACGAGATCAGGTCCGGCGTGAGATGCCGCAATTGATTGAGGCCGTGAATCCGCCAGCGCCCGTCGGTCCATTCCACGAAGTGCAGGCCGGTGTTGTTGGTCAGGAAATACACGTCGTGGCGCTCCATGATCAGGCGCAGGATGGTGGCGCTGGTCCCGCCGTGGGACACGACGAGCATGGGCTTGGGCCGCATCAGGTCGGCCAGCAGGTCGGCGAGCGCTTCTTTGACCCGGCCCTTGTAGCGCTCGTAGTAGCCGTCCGCGCCCGGATCGTTGTGCGCCGTCTCCGGCTGGAGCGGGTGCGTGCGGCGGGGCAGAAGCGGCAGATCGTAACGCTCGATCTCGGCCAGCCGCTCGTCCACGCTGAGCGGTAATTGCAGGTGCGCATTGACGATTTCGGCGGTCTGTTGCGCGCGGCGCAGCGGGCTGCACGTGATGGCCTCGATGTCCGGCTCGAACTCCTTGAGCCAGCGGCCCAGGCGCTCGGCTTGCTGCTCGCCAAGCGGCGTGAGCGGCGCATCTTGACCCGCGTAGGTCGCCGGATCGACGTTGACGAACGATTGCCCATGCCGGGCCAGGATCAAACGCATGAGGCTGTTTTCCTTCCTGAGATGAGCGGCAAAAAAACGGCGCTGCGGCCATCATAGCGCGTCTGGCCGGAAAATTCCCTATAGGAAAATCCGAAATCCTGGCTATAATGGGGCCGGTTTTGCAGGAGGCAGCGTCATGAAAGTCCGCGCATCGGTTCGTAAGATTTGCTCCAAGTGCCGTTACACGCGGCGCCGTGGCTACCTCTACGTGATTTGCAGCGCTGACCCGAAGCACAAGCAGCGCCAGGGCTGATCGGATCACGGCGTGGTCAACGCCTGCCGCCGCCCGGCTATGCACAGGGCGACGGCGCAACGAGCAACGAAAAACGGGTCACTGGCCCGTTTTTTGTTTCCAGGGGCGCGATTGTAGAGTTTTACTGACAATTTGGCCCCCGAATCCCCGATTCGATTTACACTAATAGTCGGAGGGCAGCATGGCCAGGGTACTCATTGTCGAAGACTCCGAGGAGATGAGCGATCTCCTTTCCTCCTATTTTTCGCGCCTGGGATTTGAAGTTGACGAAGCTAAGAATGGCCTGGATGGGCTGAAGGCGGCGCAAAAGCTCAGGCCAGACTTGATTGTGCTGGACCTGATGATGCCGGTCGCCTCCGGCGATTTCACGCTGGGCTATATTCGCAGCACCGAATCGCTGAAAAACATCCCGGTGATCATCACCTCGGCGCACCCGAAGGCGCGCGCCATCGCAGACAAGCTGCACGCTTCCTGCCTGGAAAAGCCCTTCAGCCTGCCTGAGCTGGCCGCTATGGTCGAAAGCCTGGGCGTGCGGGCCGACCGCAAGACAGCGCCGACGCCCACGCAGAGGAAATAAATTGCGTCGCTACGGGGGCGCCGTGTGAAAAGGAAGCACCGCCTCATCGTCGCCGTGCCTTTGACGACTGCCATCTGGCTGGCGCTGTACCTCCATGCAGCGGTGCAGGATGCCTGGACACCCGGCGCGCACGGCAACTGGATTCCCGTCTATCCTCCCCCTCTCGAGATCATCTTCCTCACCGTCTGCGCCGTGTTCGCCACGCTGTTCGTGTATCGATGGTATCGCTATGACCGCGTCGAGCGTTTCGTGTCGGCCATGAATGACGAGGAACGCCGCCACGCCCTCGATATGCTGCTCCGGGCCGGCGCGCCTTTGGTGAGCGACGTGCCATCCGAAAAGCGCAAACGTCTCACCGATGATGGTGAGATCGCTGTCGACGGTGACGACGCAACAGAAGACTCTGCAATGGCAGGCAAGCACGCGCGCATGGCGCACTGAAGCCCCGCTGCGCCGCCCGGCAACGTCTGGCGGTCGGGCGATTGGGGCGAATCTGCTCCTGCGGGCGGCTCGCGAGCCGCCCCTACAACACCCCAACAACTCCGCGACGAACCGCAGCGTGTGGCGCGCCCTATCCCCGCATCAGGCGCAGGGCGGTTTCGGCCAGAAGCGCCGCGCCGACCGGGAATACCGCCTCGTCAATGTCGAAAATCGGGCTGTGGTGCGGGCGGTTCGTGCTGTCCTTCTGTGCGCCAAGCATGAACATCGCGCCCGGCGCTTTCTGGGCCATGTAGCTGAAATCTTCCGCGCCCATGCTCGCCTCTTCGGCGTACAGCCCGTCGCCGCCGAGCATGTCGCGCGTCGCGTCCCGGATCACGCCCGCCACCGCCGGATCGTTGTAGCCCGCCGGATAGCCCTTGACGATCTCCATGCGGTAATCGCCGCCCAGCGCCCGCGCCACGCCAAACGCCCGCTCCAATTCCACCCACAACTGCTGCCGGATGTCGTCGTCGTAGCTGCGGATGGTCCCCTTCATCTCGACCGCCGCCGGGATGACGTTCTCGGCGCTGCCCGCATGAATGGCCCCGACGGAGATCAGCGCGGGCCGGGCTGGGTTGATGCGCCGCGCCCGCACGCCGTGAATAGCGTTGATGACCTGCGCCGCGAGGTAAATCGGGTCGATGCCGGTGTGCGGGTACGCACCGTGACAGCCTTCGCCCAGGATGGCGGCGATAAAGGTGTCCACCGAGGCGCAGTTGTAGCCGTCCAGGATGCCGATTCTGCCGCTCGGACGGTCGCTGGCGACGTGCAAGGCGATGACGCGGTCGACGCCTTCGAGCGCGCCATCCTCGATCATGCGCACCGCGCCGCTCTTGCCGTCTTTGCCAAAATCTTCTTCCGAGGGCTGGAAGATGAGCCGGATTTCGCCGCGCGGGCGGGATTCGGCGGGCATCTCTGCGAACAGGCGCGCCACGGTGAGCAACATGGCGGTGTGCGCATCGTGGCCGCAGGCGTGCATCACGCCCGGATTCTGCGACCTGTAGGGCACGTCGTTGGCTTCCTCGATGGGCAGCGCGTCCATGTCGCCACGGATGCCGATCACGGGCGAGCCTTCCCCGATGCGGGCGACGACGCCGGTCTGGCCCACGCCGGTTTCCGCCTCGATGCCCAGCGCGTGAAGCGTCTCGACCACGCGCTTGGCGGTGCGCACTTCGCGGAAGCCGAGTTCAGGGTGCATGTGAAAATCGCGGCGCAGCGCGATGGTCCAGTCGTGCAGGGCGCGGGCGCGGTCCAGCATCTCGTTGGCGGTCATGGTTGGCCTTCCCAGTGAGGTTATAACTCGCCGACCTCGTGCGTGCCGGCGTCGCATTCGATTCTACCGTAAAGCGCGTCGTTCGGCTCCGGACGGCGACACATTACCCAGCGCCCGGCAAGGGAAGAATACCCCCTACCCCTGCCCTTCCCCCCACAAGAGAGGGGAAGGGAAAACCGGCTCTGGAAGCCCCTCACTCTTTATGGGGGAGGGGTTGGGGTGGGGGAAACGACCCAGAATCCTCACCAAGTAAATGTACTAGCGCCCGGCAAGGCGCCACCTCGCCGGGCGCTGGCAGCCACAAGAGGTAGTCAGGCAGCTGAATCCAGTAGAACACTCGCCGCGGCTCGTTTTCGCCCTGGGCGGGCGTGAGAACACTCCCCCGCCCCGATCAGTCAGCCGGGCGCGGCGGTGATGTGGAACTCGCACAGCCCGTGAAGCTGGCCGTTGATCTTGATCTGGATGGCATGGCGGCCCGGATAATAACGGCGCGTCGTCACCGGGGCGAAACTGTGCCGCCGCGTGATGGCCGCCGCCTCGCCCGGCCCCAGCGTGCGCTTCGTCAGCTTGAACACCTTCTCGCTGATCTTGCCGCGCGCCCGCACCAGATGCACCACGTAGTCGATGACCAACGTCTGCGGCTCGTCCGCGAGTGAGGCGATCTCGAAGCTGAACGTCACCGCGCCGCCTTCGGGGATGGCCGCCGGGGCGACTGTCAGGCCACGCACCTCGACCCGTGGCGCCGTTCCCAGGCCGAGCAAGTCAAGCGCGCCGGGATGCCCGGCTTTGACCAGGGTGCGCAGCGCGTGCCGCGTGAGGGCCTGCAATGTGGGCGAGTCGCCCTGCTCTCGCCAGCGCCGCAGCGTCTCGATCACGCGCTCCGGGTTGTCTTTGGCGATGTCGTTCAGGTTGTTGGCCACGCTGCGCCGCACCGTCTCGGACGGGTCCGCCTTGAGCCGGTCCAGGATGGGGAAAAGCGGCGACGGGTCCTTTTTCAGCGCGGGCAGCGCCATGCCCCACGGCAAGCGCGGGCGGCTGCCTTCGCTGGCCAGACGGCGCACGTGCTCGCTGGGGTGCGACGCCCAGGCCAGCATTTGCCGCATCATGCGCTCCGGGTAGCGGACGATGAAAGGCCGCACGGCGAACTCAGCGGACATGCGCTGCGTGAACACTTCCAGCGCCGGGATGGCCGCGTCGAGATCGTGCAGGCCAAAGGTGGCGGCGTAATCCGAGGGCACGATGAGCACGAAGCCGCTCACCTGCATGGTCGGCGCGGCGGCCTTGAGGATGTCCATCGCCGCGCGGAAATCGGCGGGCAGACCGGCGTGCAGGGCGCGCGTCACGTGCCGCATCCGGTCCATCAGCTCCAGACGCGGCCAGCGGTCATCGAAGACGCGCGCCAG
>JADZBY010000189.1 GCA_020851855.1 Anaerolineae bacterium | reverse complement strand
GC
Source organism: Anaerolineae bacterium (assembly GCA_020851855.1). Lineage (GTDB taxonomy): Bacteria > Chloroflexota > Anaerolineae > Aggregatilineales > UBA2796 > JADZBY01. Next base: position 4,720 of record JADZBY010000189.1, on the reverse strand, counting down.
CAAAATCGGCGCCGCCGTGCCCGCCACGCGCATCTGGATCACGGTCACCGGGCGCTACCCGATGGCCAACCGGTATTGCAAAGCCGCCGATGGCAGCGGCGATGTGCGCGATCCGTTCGATTTCAAGCGCCAGGAGTTCTACGCCGACTGGCACAACGGCCCGACAGTCCCCGACACGAACGAGATCAACGACGTGAACGATCCGTACCGGCTGACGGACACCTCGCAGCAGGTGCGCGGCTTCGTCTTCACCGGGCAGGCGGTCAACGACAACGGCTGCCTGGGATCGCGCTTCACGGTGCAGGACATCGAAGCGCGCCTCAACCAGGACCTTGCCACGGTCGATCTGGCGAAGCGCGTGCCCAACGGCGGGTTAGTCATTGTCGAATACTTCTGGCAGCACCATCCGCTGTTCCTGGGATCGTTGTTCCAGGGCTTCGTCCAGAGCGACGTGACGCGCGACCCGGTGCTGTACCTGTACGGCGTGTTCCCGACGCTCGGCGCGCAGCCGACCGCCACGCCGGATACGCCGTGAATCGCCTCAGAGACGAGTGGAAGAGACGCCGATGAGCCTGTTGGACGACGCGAGATCGGGTAGAGGCAAAGGCAGAGGAGAAGCGCCAATGCACATGCCGCAGACGCTGCAAACGACGCCGCGCGGAGCCACATTCCTCAAGCGGCGGACGCGCAACGGCCAATCGATTGTGATCCTGGCGTTTGCGTTCATCGTCCTGATCGCCTTTGTCGGCATCGCGGTGGACGTGGCGCTGCTGTTCGTGCGCTACAGCGCATTGCGGCGCGCCGTCGACTCGGCAGCCATCGCCGCCGCCGGGCAGGTGCGCGAGGGCACGGACTATGCCACGCTTCAGGCCGTCGCCGAGCAGTTTGTCGGCCTGCAGGGCAGCATCGATACCGACTCGGTGCGCGTCGAGACGTGCGAGACGGAGATCGTCGAGTACATCGCCGCTGCCGCCGCCGGACTGCCGCCCGCCGGCACGCCGACGCGCACGCTGAATGCGCAGCAGGCGCTGGGTGAAATCCTGGGGAACACGATCCGCCCGTCGGAGCTGTGCAAGCGCGACCCGCAAAAGCTGGTGCGCGTTTCGGCGCAGGTCGCGTCGCCCACGACATTCCTGTCGCTGCTCGGCTGGGGCACGGTGCTCCTGGAAGCCAGCTCGGTTTCGCAGACCGCCGTGCTGGACGTGGCGCTCGTGCTCGACACGTCGCGCTCGCAAGCGTTCTTCACCCAGACGGATCAGGAGAACTACGCAATTGGCGCGAGCGGCAACAACAGCGACGCCCTGCGCACATTCCGGCTGTTCCTGGACCCGCTGAAAAACAGCGCGGGCAGCTACGTGCTCCAGCCGTACCCGGCAACGCAAGGCGACCCGGCGGTCAACGACTGGCCGAACGTGGATGGCCTGCATGATGGCCAGCCCGCCGTGCGCGCCGAGTGCTGGTACGACGCGAGCGGCCTGAACAACAAGCGCGCCTCGAATTACGGCTGGGGCGGCTGCTGCAACGACCCGACCACCCAGACCAACCCGGACGGCAGCTCGCCGCAGCGCGTCTTCGTCGTGGGATCGGTGGACCTCGCCGGCCGGATCACGAACCCCGGACGTTACGGCGTGGATGGGAACAAGAATCCGACCTTCACCGCCAACGATCCGCCCTACCTGAGCGGTGCGGTCTACGACCCGGCCTGGTACATCTACGATGCGCCGGGCATGAGCGAAGCCAAGATCATGACCGACGGGTTGAACCCGCGCAACGTGGCCGCCGCCCGCATCGTGAACGGCATGCCCGACGGCAACTACGCCGACCTGGTGTGCCGCCCCTTCAAGGACGTGCGCGACGCAGCCCGGCGCTTCCTCAAGCGGCTGGACTTCGTGCGCGGCGACCGCGTCGTGCTCGTGACATTCGACGCGGAAGCGAAGTGGATTTACCCGGCCAGCAGCAGCACGGTCCCGGTCATCACCGACAAGTTGATGGCCATCCGCACCCTCGACCAGCGCATCGGCATCTCGATCAACCCGAATGGCCGTCAGGATGGCTGCCTCACCCAGACCAACCTCGAAGGGGTGAATCCGTGGGGCATCAGTAGTTACTGGACAGTGTCGCAATGCCCGGATACGAACATGGGCGGCGGCATCCGGGCCGGTCGCGCCGCGCTGACCAACCCGCAGTGGATTCGCCGCGATTCGGTGTGGGTCATGGTCCTCTTGAGCGACGGCGTGGCCAACCGCACCCCGTCGATGGGCGAGATCGAGTCGGAATTTAACGTGGCGGGGCCGGAGCGCAACTGGCTGACCGTGCCGTCCGCCGACCAGGCTTCCAGTTACACCGCCGACCAGATCCGCCAGTATTGCAGCCCGACCTGGGAAGACTTCAACGACAATGGAACCCTCGAGGCGGGCGAGGACATGAACGGCAACGGGTATCTGGACTGGCATCCCAACTACGGCCTGAAGCCGCACCTGTGCGTGCCGCCAGCGTGGAACGAGGACCCGGCCTGGGGGCTGGTCCAGTACGACACGTCGGGCGGCGCTATCCCGCAGTACAGCTTTGGCTTCTGCCCCTGGTACACCTTCTGTGACCAGAGTGGCAATACGCCGCTGCAGCCCGAATGCACGGCCAACGATACCCAGCCGGCCTGGTGGAGCACCGACGACAGCACACGCCAGTATTCCTTCCAAGAGCCAGCCGAACCGAGGTGCGTCGACTGGAACCCCGATACGCGCCATTTTTGCAGCGACCTGGAAGGCATCGTCAATGCGCCGGGCGCGTGGTGCGATCCGAAGTACGACCCGGACGATTACGCGCGCGACCAGGCCGACTTTGCGGGCCTGATCGACTATACGAAGAAGATGAAGGGCAGCTTCATCGCCATGTTCAGCATCTTCTTCACCCCGGAGCCGGGCAACATCAACGAGAACATCCTGGGCGTGAAGCTGCTGCGGTACATCGCGGACGCGGGCGATAACGGCGTGATCAATAACCGCTTGCAGGCGTGGTATCGGCTCAAACACGAAGAGCAATTGACATCGCCCAACGACCCGATGGCCGCGCCGCCGCTGCCGCCGTCCGGCGGGACCATCCCAATTGAACCTGCCGACCGGGCTGTATACGATGTGGTCGGCGTCAGCCCGAACAGCGACCCGTGTTACCCGTTCGATACGACGGCCAACTCGGCGATGGCCTACAACTCGGCTTACGACCCAGGCGCGACCCTTTATGAGGCCGCAGCAAAACAGGACTGCGGTCAGTTCTGGTTCGCCAACAACCTGACCAAAGTGGATGCGGCCTTCACGGAAATCGCCAGCCGTCTATTCACCCGCCTTTCGCGGTAGGTGGCGTCTCGCACAGGAGAAAGACTCGTCGCCATGCTCACCATCAAATTGCGTCGACCACCGGATACGGCGCCGCCGCGTCGGCGGGCCAGACCAGGGCAAACTCTGGTCGAGTTCGCCCTGACCCTTCCCATCCTGCTCTTGCTCATCTTTGGAATCATCGAGTTTGGGCGGATTTTCCAGGCCTGGGTGACCGTCCAGAACGCGGCCCGCACTGCTGCGCGCTACGGCGTCACCGGCCAGTACAACCAAACCGTTTTCCAGGACCTGAGCAACCCCTGGACGCCGGACACCATCGGGGACGTGCGCGACGGCTTGGCCCCGTCCTGGCCGGTGAACTACGGCATCGCCTATCCCGACGGCCAGAAGCCCGGCGACGGCGTGCCCTGTACGCTGGAAGATACGCGCGGCCCGTTCAACTCGGTGGGCGTGAGCGTCGGCGGCGACTCGTGGCATTTTCCGGGCGGTGCGCCTGCCGACCCGACCGACGCCTACTTCTTCGCCTCGCGCTGGAACGGCAGACGCTGCGATCCGGCGCTGGACGAGGACCGCTGGCTGCGCCAGGACATGCTGCGCCTGTACTCCATGACCGAGGCGGCGCGCATCGGCGCAGCGGGCCTGGGAGTCGCGCCCTGGGTGCGCATTCCGGGCACGGGCATCAACACCGAGCCGGGCGGCGACGCCTCGCTCATGCCCGGCTGGTTCCACGTCTTCGTGTGCAGCTCGCGCGCGTCGATGGACGACCAGACCCGCATCGAGAACAAGCTCAGCCGCTACCGGTATGACCTGGCGCACCGCACCGACGGCACGAACTACGGCTTTGCGGCGTCGGGCATCCGCCTGTGCACCGTGGAAGAAGTCGTCAAGCCGGACGGCGCGACAGACATGAACGCCGTCGGGCCGTACACCGACCCGGCGCAGCGGCGCGGCGTCAACCAATATGACCCCGGCGGCCCCGGCGACTTTGTCGAGGTCGTGGTCTATTTCAACCACCCGCTGATCACCCCGCTCGGCCTGGGCCGCAACGACGGCGGCGGGCCGTATGTGCTTCTCCAGGCGCGCCGCACGATGATCAACGAGTCGTTCCGCACGGCGCGCGTGCTGGAACTGCCCAACCAGGGCCTGGGCCGCACGCCAGGCACGCCCCCATCGCCGACCTGGACCCCGCCGCCGCCCGAACCGCCGACGAATACGCCCTTCCTTACCGCGACCCCGTCGGACGTGCCGACGAGCACTCTGCCGCCCACGCCCCTGCCGACCTGCGCGAGCGTGCGATTCGTGGCCCAGCCGCCTGGCAGCGGCGCTGCCCAGCCGGGCATGGTCGGGCCGAACCTGCAGATGTTCATCCAGAACGACAACCTCGGCCCGGT
>JADZBY010000188.1 GCA_020851855.1 Anaerolineae bacterium | reverse complement strand
GGGATGATTCCGGGGCGGTCGGGCGTCACACGCTCCGCGCTCGTGCCCCATTCGTGCACGCCGCTGCTGCCCCGACCCGGATCGCCGAGCATCAGGTGCGCGAAGCACCGCGCGTAGGGCGTGAAGACCCCGGCATACCAGGTCCTACCCGACACCAACATACCAACGCAGTGCCGAGCGGCAGATCGTGGCCGTCGGCGGTGCGATCGAGGGCGATACACACACGACTCCTTTCAAAGCGCTTTAGCCAAAGCCGGTCGTGATCATGCCCAACAATGTATGCGCCGTCAGGTCACGTTTGTAGCGCAGGCGGACACAGCGCAGATTGGGCTGCATGTGCCGCCCGGCGAGTCGACCACAGCCATGATCGACAATCTGACGCTGGAGCCGGTCGCGGCGCGCGATGCATTGCGCTACGAGGCCGAAGCGTCATTTACTCTGCATGCCAATCAGTCGTCCTATCACCGCCACGGAGCCAGACGCCCAGCCGTGAAAAGGTGCGTTCTCGTAGCGCTCGACAGCCGTCTCCACGGTGTCGGGCACGCCGATGATCTTCTCCCACAGCTTCCCGGTGCGCTCGAACTCGCTAATAACCCAGTTGAGGTACGCCTCCCCTACGCGCCGCGCCTCACCCGTGTAGCCGTGGCTGCTCAGCGCTTCGACCACCATCGTCACGAGCGGATGCCAGCAATAGGGATACGACCACTGGAGTAAAGGAAACTCTGGGAAGGGACTGGGATAGATTCTGTCGGTGAAAGTCAGGCCGTTCTGCTGTTCAAAGCGCGGCAGGTTTTGCACCAGCTTTGCGTCTTGCTCCGGCGTGGTCACACCTGCCCACATCGCCCAATAGGCACATAGCGACCAGACTGGAATCCGCCGTCCCTCTGCGAAGTTGTACTCGAAAAGAAAGCCTGCATCCTCGTCCCAGCACAGTTCGCGGATCGTCTGTGCGCGGCGCTTCGCCTCTTCCTTCCACATTTCGGCGTCGTACAATTGCCCCAGTTCGGCGGCGACAGCGGAGAGCACGTTCGCATAGCGCACAAGTTGGGAGTTCGTTGATATCGGCACACACTGCCGGATATCGGGGCCAAAACACGGACTGAAATCCAGGCCAGCCTCTGCGATAGAAGCTAGCTCGGGACGAAGGTAGGGATCGCCCAGATCGCGGTTCGTGGCAAGGCCGGTTGGTGTCCGATGATGCTCCGCATTCCAGTAGGTGCGGTACTCCCTTGTCAGCAAACCATAGGCAAGAAACAGTAGCTCACGATCTCCTGTGGCCTGGTAGTAGCGCCAGACACTCTCGGCATGGAGCGGCGGCTGTGACCGCGTGGTGAAATAAGTGCGGTTGGCATTCAGGACCATGCCATAACGCAGGATCATGAACAGGTGATTCAGGACCTGGCCTCGCACAAGGTCATGGCGTCCGTGAGCGAGCATACCGAGGTTGATGAAGAACGTGTCCCAGCCGAACATCTCCGGGTACGCACCCTGATTCCCTCCGGCTGGGCTGAATGGGAAAGGCAGGTACAACAGCGTTCGGCTATCGGGAGGCGGTTCGGGTCTGCGTCCACTGATGGTTTCAATCGTTTCTACCCAGGTCCAGTCAACCTCATTGGCACATACATCCTGCTCCCTGGCGGTGCGCATGTCGCCATCCCACCAGCCGCGAATCGTCTCATCAAGGGCCTGCCAGCGCGCCTGAAGCGTCATAGTGTGTTCACTCGTCCTTTGGGATTGACTGCTACTTGGAAACGCTCAAAGAGGGAGCAGATCCACAGCACGCCGACCTTCCGGCTGTTTGACTTGCTTGAACGGCTCGGCATAGCGAACGCCCGACTCCAGCCCCCAGTACATGTCCGCGGCGAGTATCTTCTCCTTCCAGCGGTCGGGATCGTCCTTGTCAGTGAAGAACTTCATCTCACGTACGACCATGTCGAAACAGGCGATGCCATCAAACTTCTTCTCCATGACATCGCTGATGTCGACAAACACGTCCGGGTGAAAGTCGATGCCCGTGCGTATGGTGAAGGTGTACACTTTCTTGATCTCATGGGCCGGGTGCTCGGTTTTCAGGTAACCAAGGACGGAGATCAAACAGGCGTCGATGGCGGCTTGCCCCGCATTTCGCACATCAGGATGCGCGTCTTGTGGCCAATGTGTGATCAGGATATCGGGCTGAATCTCGCGAAAAAGTGTGCCCAACGTCAGGCGCAGTTCGGGAGTATTCATAATCTGTGTATCTTCGTAGCGCAACACCCGCACGCTCTTCAACCCCTGGACCTGAGCAAGGGCATCAAGCTCTTGCAACCTGATCTCGACCAGTTCCTCGCGCGATTTCTCCGGATAGACAATCGTCCCCGGTCCTAACTCGCCAGGGCAAAGCACAACGACGTGCACGTCGTCGCCACGCTGAGCATGTTTGATCAGCGTGCCGCCAATGACCGTTGCCACGTAATCCGGGTGAGCGACTACAACCGCGATTTTCATTGAACAAAGCTCCTTACGAAATGAGGCCGTCATGTACCTGAATAGAATTAGCGTCGCATTAGCCACGCACCGCGCCTGCTGCGAGACCACGAACAATGTAGCGCTGAAAGAGCAAGGCCAGCAGAACGGGCGGAATGCTGACCAGCACACCGCCTGTCATGGCCATGCCGTAATCCAGGCCAAATCGACTGCTGAACTCCGAAATCACGACGGGCATCGTCTTCGATGCCGAGCTGTGCGTGAATACAAGCGCGTAGAGAAACTCGTTCCAGGCCATCATGAAGGCGAGCGTGCCCACCGCAATCAAGCCGGGGCGAGCAATGGGCAACGTCACCCGTAGCATTGCCTGAAAGTACGAGCAGCCGTCGAGCAGCGCCGCCTCTTCGATCTCGCGCGGCAGGTTGCCGAGGTAACCGGACAGCACCCAGATCACATACGTCACCGTCATGGCGCTGTAGATGAGGATGAGGACCAGCGGTGAGTCGATGAGTTGAGGCAATAGTCGCCGTATCAAGATGAACAGGGGGATGACCGTGGCAATCGCGGGCAGCATCTGAACGGACATGACTGAGATGAGGGCGGCTCGTTTCCAACGGAACCGCAGTTTGACCAGCGCGAACGACGCAAATAGGCCAAAGCTCAGACTGATGAATGTCGTAGTGCCGGCCACGAGGATGCTATTCGCCAATCCAGAGAGAAAATCCGTACCAGAAGCCGTCACCTGCGCACCCCACAACTTCACGTCCTTGCCGAGCAGCATGGCCTCGTAACGCTCGAAGTTGGGCGCAATGGGAAACCAGCGCGGCGGCATCGACAGCAGATCCGTGCCTTGCGAGATGCTAGAGATGAACATCCAGACTACCGGAGCGAGCGTTCCAAGCAACACCAGGGCAACCGCCAGGTAGATCAGAGCGTAACGGAGCACGGAGCGGCTTCTCGTGCGGTTCATCGTGGAAACTAGCTCAATTCTTCTGGCCGCAGGATGCGGATGTAAAGGAGTGAGATCGACAGGGTAGCGCCAGCGATGATGAAAGACAACGCCGCGCCAGAGCCGAATTTCAGGCTCTGAAACGTGATCTGATAGGCATAAAAGGCGATTACGGTCGTGCCGCCGCCAGGGCCGCCGCCAGAGAGGGTGAAGATGATATCGAAAACGCGGAATGTCTCCATCGTGCGCAGGATGAGGATGACCAGCAAGAAGGGCCGCACGAAGGGCAGGATGATGTAACGAAGCTTCTGCCATGCCGTTGCACCATCCACGGTGGCCGCGTCAAAAAGCTCATCCGGTATGGTCTGAAGGCCAGCCAGGAAGATGATCACGTAGAACGGCAGGACTTTCCAGGTATCGGCGATGATGACCATGTTCATCGCCCCAAACGGCGTGCCGAGCCAGACGACGGGTTTCTCTATCAAGCCGAGCTGCATCAGGATGCCATTGAGCGCGCCATAGGACGCATCGTAGATCCATTTCCACAGTGCGCCGTTTACGATGGTCGGAATGGCCCAGGGAATCAGGATCGCGGCGCGCACGACATTACGGCCAGGGAAATTCAGGTTAAGGAGCAGCGCAATAGCGAGACCCAGCGGAATCTGCAGGACAAGCGACACGACAGCGAAGTACACGGTGTTTAGGGTCGCGTTGCCAAACGCAGGGGCGCTCAGAATAGTTCGGTAGTTATCCAGCCCGACGAACAGCGATGGGGCGCGCGGGTTTGCGCCCACCTGGTGCAAGCTGAGCAGCCCGGCATACAGTAGTGGCACGACGATGATGCTGCCGACAAGCAACGCGGCGGGAGACAGCAGTAGGAGAGCAAGACGCCGTTCGCGCCGTTCGATACCGCGCGTGGCTCTCTGCTGTGGTTGAAGTGCCATTCTGTGCGATTCAGATATGCTCATATGCCGCCCAAAGTGAACCAGGGTTGTCAGTGACAACCCTGGCGGCGTCCACTGCGTAAGTCACTCGGCGCTGATGTTCGGGAATTGAACGTTGGACGTCTCAACGATGGCGTCAAGCGCCTCTTGAGGCGTCACCTGGCCCGTCAGCGCTTTGCTCAGCTCCGTCTGGAGCATGGTCGACCACTCGCTGTAGTTGACGACATTGGACGACGGACGCTGATAGCCATACGTCGCCTGGTCGGCAAGCTTGGGCAACACCGGGACATCGGCCATCAGGTCTGGATCGCTCCACAGGGCCGTTTGAACGGGCGGGATGCCGGACAGATCCATCGCTGCCTTGCGGTATTCGGGGTGCCCGATGCCGGCGTACAGGCGCATCCACTCGGTAGCCAGGTCCTTGTTTTCGCTTGGAGATGCAGCATTGAGAGAGATGGCGGGAATGGCGAGGATCGAGGAACTGGTCGTGCCAGCATACTCCGTCCCGAACATCAGCCCGACGTCGGCTTGCCCCACGATCTTCGAATCGTCCGGAGAGTTGGACATGCTCCAGCCCCACAGGCCCCAGTTGCACATGCCCAGATATTGCCCTGCCAGGAACGGGTTCATCACCTGGCGGTCATCGTAAGTAATGGACGCGGGGTCAAACACCTCAGCTTTCAGGTTGTCGACCATGTAGGTAAGAGCGGCCACACCGTTCTCGTTGTTGATCGCCCACTTGCCCTCGTCGTCAAACCACTTCCCACCGAAGGCGTGGAGTATGACGGTCCAGTCGCAGGTGAAGCCCTCGTTCTGTGTCCAACCCCAACCGAAGATGTAGGGTAAGACCCCGTCTGCCTGCGCTTGCTTGCCGACTTCGGCAAGTTGTTCGTATGTCGTGGGCGGTGCATCGAGTCCCAATTGCTCCACGATGCCTTTGTTATAGAACAGGTTCTTCATCCAGGCGCCCGCCGGAAGCCCTTGCAGTGCGCCGTTAGCCGTGATCCCTTCCAGTGCGCCGGGCAGGAACTCGGCCCTTTCAGCATCGGTCATGGATTGGTCCATCGGCTCGCAGAATCCCTGCGACGCAAACTCACCGACCCAGATGATGTCCAGGCTGAAAATATCCATCGGCGCGCCGGCCACCAGGGACGAGATGATTTTGGTCCGCATCTGGTCGTAACCGGGGCCGATCAGGTCGAATTCGACTTCAGGATGAAGCTTCTGGAACTCGGCGTTGATGAATTCGAAGTAAGGAACCTGATCCGAGCTGGTGACCTGTGTCAGCTTAATGACTCCCTGTCCTCTGGCACGGCGCGACAAGGGAAAAGCGGAGGAAAGGGCGAGACCGCCAGCGGCGGCGGCTGTCGTTTGGAGGAACCGGCGTCGAGAAATTCTGCGTGGCATGACTATCCTCCCAAAATGTCTTGAATGACGGATCGGTTGCGGTTACACGAATTGCGCGGCGCTAAATCCTTAACCCCTCGTGCACGCATGAGCCTGCTGCAACCTTCTGGTGCACGAAGAGCCGCACAAAGGCGCTAACCCTTCTCTCTACCCACTTGAGCGACCGTGACAAGCCGAACTTGGGGTTTTTGGCTATTCCCCAGCCTTACCGTCCGTTCCTTTCGCCTTCTCCTTTCTTTCGAAAACAAGCTGACGCCGCATGGTCACACCGCATGTGTGACTTTCACCGGTGCAGTAGACATTTCCGAGAGCAGAGCGATTGCACCGAGCGCAGCAGCACGGTAGCCAATTTCGGATAGCTCGATACGCGGTACAAAGGGAATAGCGCCCTGCAAACGGCGCTGGACGCGTGTCACGAGCAACCGCCCGGATTTCATCACACCGCCGCTGAATACGATCAACTCAGGGTTCAGCACGACAGAAACGCCAGCCACCGCGACGGCCAGGTAATCGGCTATCTCATCGACCAACTCTGCCGCCCAGGCTTGACCGTCATTTGCTGCCGCGAACAGGGGTTCGGCGCCCCACCCGCCCGCCGGTGAGGGAATCTTTAGCCGCTCTGCAACCTCGGCAGTACGCTTCTGGATGCTCAGCCCCGATGCTACGTGTTCAAGCGCGCCAAACCCTTCGTAGCGTTGGCCCAGGAAACGGGGAGAAGGGACGAAATGCCCGATCTCACCAGCTGCGAAATTGAAGCCACGATGTATCTGGCCGTTGAGAAGCACGCCTGCGCCGATGCCTGTCCCGATGGTGATATACACCATGCTCTCCGAGTTGCCGCCGACGCCGAACTCCCATTCGCCCAAGCAAGCGAGGTTCACATCGTTTTCTACGAGGATACGAAGTCCAAACCGCTCGGAGAGAATTTGCTGGAGGGGAAAATCACGCCATCCCAGGCTTGGCGCGTTGACGACAATGCCCTCAGGACGAAGCGTTATGCTCGGCACTCCGATACCGATCCCCCACACTTGCTGTGTTGCTGGCCGTGGGGCAGCCAGCAGCGCGCTGATCAGGGAGTACAGTCGCTCGAGGGGATCCTTTAATTCATTCTCCGCATGTTCTACGTAGACTTCGTACTGGATGTGGCCAAGCAGGTCGGCCACGGCGCCAAACATCTTGCTGCCGCCGAGGTCAATACCGATGATCGCGTGCTGAGTGCCTCCAAATTCGAGCAGCTCGGCAGGGCGGCCTCCAGTAGATTTTCCATAACCACAGGGGTGGACCAGACCCTCGGCGATGAGGCCTTCGACGACTTTCATCACGGTCGGCAGGCTCATGTTGAGTTGGCGCGCAATCTCAGGACGCGACAGCTGGGCGCTGTGGCGGATCAGGTTCAGAACGGCAGAGCGGTTAATCCGACGCATCAGTTCTGCGCGAGCGGCCTGAACCATAAGACTCTCCATCCTCGCTGCATGAGACAGCGCAGGGAGTAACTTAATTAACATTATTTAGTTACATGGTAGGAGGATTCGTTTGGAGAGTCAAGAGACTCGCGATGCCAGCATCCTGTCAATCCAATGAGAACGCCGCCGATTCAGGCGGCGCAACGCTTTTTGTGGACACGTTGCGCAGTGAACGCAACGTGTCCACAAATTGCCAAGAAATCGTTAGGGTGTGTCTGCAAAGCCCGTTTTCGTGTTGACCCTCACTCCCCCGGCCCCTCTCTCCCGGTGGGCGAGAGGGGAGAAAAAGCGGGAATCCTGGGTTTCCGCACCCCTCTCCATGAGGGAGAGG
>JADZBY010000187.1 GCA_020851855.1 Anaerolineae bacterium | reverse complement strand
TCACCGGCTTCTTGGTGCGCCGCAGAATGTCCGCCACTTCCTCATCCGCCGCCGTGACGCCCTGGCTGGCGTCGACCAGCATGACCACGAGATCGGCCTCTTCGATGGCCAGCACGGCCTGGGCGCGAATTTCTTCGACAAAGTCCGGGCTGGCTTCGGAGAGCGGCGTCTCGCCCTTGCGCGGGTCGAACACCTCGATACCGCCCGTATCGATGACGGTGAAGGTCACGCCGCGCCAGTCGGAATCGCCCAGGATGCGGTCGCGGGTAGTACCTGGCACGTCGGAAGTAACGGCGCGCTGTTCGCCAATCAGCCGGTTGAAGAGGGTGGATTTGCCCACGTTGGGCCGCCCCACCAGGGCTACAAGCGGTTTTCGCATCGTCGCTACCCTGTGTCCGTTCGTATCGGTATTCCATGCAAAAAAGCGGCGCTCGTGCCGCTTTGAAGTCTCCGCGCCGCTCTATTCTAACGTACCCGCGCGCGGCTGTATATCCTCACCCCCTGGCCCCCTCTCCACGCCGAGTACAGCGTAGAGAGGGGGAAGTGTGCGGCGACGGGCCGGCGTTCTCCCCTGTCCATGCCGTCGGGGGTGAGGATATTCTGACGCGATTGCCGCCTGGGCCTGGAAGGTACGGACAACGCCTGCGTTGTCCCTACGGTTTGCGCGTAGGGACGAGGCGTGCCTCGTCCGCCCAATTTCAGACCCGAACGCCGAAGGCGCATCACGGCGCGAGGTCGCCTACTTCACAAACCACACCCCCTGTTCGCGATACCAGGCCAGCGTGCGGCGGACGCCCTCGCGGAAGTTGAGGGGCCGGAAGTCCAGCTCGCGGCGCGCCTTGTCGCTGCTCACGGTCCAGTCGTTGAACACGTAGGAGCGCAGGTTGAGCGGGTAGTACGGCTCGACGCGCGTCAGGCGGCTGAGCGCGGTCCAGGCGGCGGCGAGCGCGATCATGCTCCAGCCGGGCACGCTGAGCCGGAAGGGGTGGATGCCGGCCTCTTCGCTCACGATGCGGTTCGCGTCGCGGTGGCGGATCGACTCACCGGACAGGTTGTATGTCTCGCCGGGGCGGCCCAATGTGAGCGCGGCGACGATGCCCGCCGCCACATCGCCCACATAGGCGGGGAAAATCACGCGCTGCCCATCCTGCACCTGGATGCGCAGCCCTTTGAGCGGGTCCTCGATGAACAGCCGGTTGAAGCCATAACGCCCGTGCGGGCCGTAAAACGCGCCGGGGCGCAGCACGATCACGGGCAGGCCGTGCGTGCGCGCAAATTGCAGGGCGACGCGCTCGCCTTCGAGCTTGCTGCGCTGGTACGGGTCCGCCGGGCGCGCGGGGCAGTTCTCATCGATGACGCGGCCCGGCTCCGGGTCCCCGATCACGGCCACGGTGGACACCTGGATGAAGCGCTCGACGCCCGCCGCTCTGGCCGCGTCGAGCATGTGCAGCGTGCCGTGAAGGTTCGTCCGGGCGAACGATTCCGGCGCGCCCCAGAAGCTGAAGCGCCCGGCGGCGTGCACCACGTAGCGGCATCTCGCGAGCGCCCGCTCGAAGGTATTGCGCGCTTCGACGTTGCCGGCGACGACCTGCACGTCGCGGTCACACAGCCACGGGTGGCGATCCGGATGGCGCGTCAGGACGCGGACCCGGTAGCCCGCCGCGAGCAGCGCATCCAGCAGGCTCGGCCCCAGGTGGCCGGTCCCGCCCGTCACGAAGACGGAGTCGCCCGCGCCGCTCACGCCCTCACGACCGATCCCACGCTGACGCCCGCCGTCACGCCTTCGGACGGCCCAGGTTGAAGTCGGACAGGTCCGGCTCCAGCGGCGGCAGTTGGCCGGTCTTTCGCTGCGTCCCCTGCGTGCCCTGCTGGGCCTGACGGCGGCGCTGCGCGGCCACGGCGGCCTGTTGCGCGCGCACGGTGTACAGCGCGTTCAGCTTGGCCTGCCGCCGCATGGCGTCCACATGCACGCCCCGGTTACGCCGCAGGTCGCGGGTCAGGCGCACCTGCTGTTCGTCGGGGATGCCAAAGCCCGCCAGGAACACGGCCAGCATCCGCAGGACGAAGTAGGCCATGGAAAAGACGAGCAGATAGATGACGATGCTGTACACCAGCGCCGACATGGCTTCGTCGGCGGTCAGCACCCGGCTTCCGGGGTCGAGAAGGTCCAGGACCACGCTCAGGATCGTCGTCTGCGGCGTCGATACGGTGACGGTGATGCTCAGCTTGTAGATCACCGCCAGCGCCGCAAGCAGAGCCGCGATTGCAGCAGACATAGTGAGGATTCCTCCTGTCTCAGCGCCCGAAAAGCTGGTTCAAAAACAGGGCCAGCACCCACCCGGCAGTCAGCAGCAGGCCAAACCGCGTATGCAGCTGCGCCGTTTTGCGCAGGACCGGGTTCAGTTCCGGCGGATCCGTACTGACCGAGACGCGCCGCGTGAGCGCCAGCGCCAGGGGCAGCGTCAGGCCGGTGATCAGGGTGTACCAGGGCGACACGCCGAGCAAGATGCTGACCAGCAGCGCGCCGTAGGCCCCGCCTACCAGAATATAGTACTCGATATTTGCCCTGCCGCGACCCAGCAGTGTGGCCAGCGTGCGTTTGCCGACGGCGCGGTCGGCTTCCAGGTCGCGCAGGTTGTTGGCGTGCAGGATGGCGGCGACCATGAAGCCGATGGGCAGCGAGGCGATGAGCGTGTCCCACCCGGCGTGCATGGCCTGCACGTAGTACGCGCCGATGACGATGACCGGCCCCATGAAGATGAAGACGGTGATCTCGCCCAGCCCGACATAGGCCAGCGCCGCCGGTCCCGCCGTGTAGAAGAAGCCGGCCAGCACGCTGAACATGCCGAGCACGAGGATGAACGGCCCGGTCTGGCTGACGATGATCAGGCCGAGCACGGAGCCGAGCGCAAAGGCGGCGATCCCGCCCCAGAACACCTGCCGGGGAGTAAGCTCGCCGCGCTGAATCGCGCCGCCGATGCCCAGCGAGCGCTCGTTGTCCGCGCCCTTTGTGAAGTCATAGTAGTCGTTGATCATGTTCGTCCCGGCCTGGAAGGCAACCGAGCCGACCAGCGCCAGCACGAACAGGCCGATGTTGAAATGGCCCTGGTAGGCGGCAATCGCCGTGCCAAGCAGCACCGGGATGGTCGCGGCGGTGAAGCTGAACGGGCGTGTGGCGCGCCACCAGATGCGCACAGCGCGCGCCAACGGCGATTCTTCCGCCCGGCGCTCCACCGGGCGCGGCGACCACGGGATCAGGCCGGGCGTGATCAGGTCAATGCCGACCGTGAGCAGCCAGCCGGTGATGGCGATGGCGACGATGCCCGCGCCGAGCCGGTTCACGGCGAACACGTCGCCGGCGCGCCACGCCAGCTGCCCGATGCCGGTCTGTGCGCCGAAGAGTTCCACGCCGACGATCAGGGTCAGCGAATAGGCGAGGCCGAGCCGCAGTGTATTGACGATGCTGGGCATGGCGGCGGGCAGCGCCACGGTCCAGAACGTATCCCAGCGCGATGCGCCGTAACCACGCGCCACCTCAAAGTAACGCGGATCGATACGATCCACCGCCGCCGCCGTGTCGAGCAAAATGATCGGCATCAGGCTGATGGCCAGCGCCAGGACGCGCGCCTGCTCGTTGTAGCCGAACGCCAGCGCCACAAACGGGATGAGAAGAATCTTGGGGATGGGGTTAACCAGGGACATGATCGGGCGCAGCACAGCGCTGGCGGTGGGGCTGATGCCGATGATCAGGCCCAGCACCACGCCCAGCGCCGCGCCGAGCAAGAAGCCGAGCGCGATGCGCACCATGCTCACGCCCAGGTTCGTCCACAATTCGCCGCTCTGCGCCATGCTGGCGAGCGTGGCGAGCACCTGGGACGGCTGTGGCACAAAGCGCCGGTTGAGAATCCCGGCCTGCACCGCCAATTCCCAGGCGACGATGAGCAAAATGGGGGAGATCAGGGTGAGCCAGCGGCGGCTCTGTGCCAGTCGCATGACGAACCTCGCGCGTTATGGTGTGATGGCCCCACCCGGCCCCGTAGGGACAACGCCTGCGTCCTCCGCTCAGAACCCTCACCCCTCGGCCTGTCTCCGGAAAGGGGTGACGACGCTGATGCGGACGAGGCAGGCCTCGTCCCTACACCATCTCCCGTAGGGACAACGCCTGCGTTGTCCGCTCAGAACCCTCACCCTCGGCCTGTCTCCGGAATGGGGTGACGACGCTGATGCGGACGAGGCAGGCCTCGTCCCTACACCATTTCCCGTAGGGACAACGCCTGCGTCGTCCGCTCAGAACCCTCACCCCTCGGCCTGTCTCCGGAAAGGGGTGACGACGCTGATGTGGACGAGGCAGGCCTCGTCCCTACACCATCTCCCGTAGGGACAACGCCTGCGTCCTCCGCGCTCTCCCCGCGTTGCGACGTGCACCGTCGCGGGGAGATGCGCCGGGGAGTGTGGGCGGCATCCTCAGCCGTTGTTCACCGCCCCGGTGCGGCGGCGGCTGTCCTGGTAGCGAAATATCGCCTCTTTCAGCATGGCGGGCCGGTCCACAGCGTGAAAGAAAATCTCCGGGGCGTTGCTGGCCCCCGCCGTCTGGATGCGCACGTCGGCAAAGTTGAGCAGCGCGCCCAGCGGCGGCGTGCTGAGCCGCACCTCGGTGACGTTCTCCAACGCGATGGACACCTCGTCGCCGCCCACCAGCAGCGGCTTGTACTGCGTGATGCGCCGGTTGGTGAGCACAATCTTGTTGCGTTCCCAGAAAAGCCAATAGTACAGGGTAAGGGTGAAGATTACGCGCAGCCAGAAGCCCGGCGAGGCCATGCTGCGCCGCCACGTGCCAATCTCGCGTTCGGGATTCGGTTCAATGCTCCCTGCGTTCACCGGGTCGGCTCCTTCAACTCTGCTCTCTTTCACCGACCCTCACTCCCCCTTCCCCTCTCTCCCT
>JADZBY010000186.1 GCA_020851855.1 Anaerolineae bacterium | reverse complement strand
TTGACAGACTCCAATAGCCAACGTTATAATGAGGTACGCTTGTAATCAACACATTACAGGATTACAGGAATCCACTGGAAATGTGACCGGGGACTGTGTGCATCTTCCTGCCTGCCAGGGCTTTTTCTGCTCACCATGAGCGGCGTTTCGTCCGGCGGGCGGCTTCCTCGTAAAGAGAAAGGAGAGTTCTCCCCACCGTCAGTCGCCGTGGGAAAGAGCGTGTCCACACACCTCTTTCGTCGCCCAACTATGCGCGTTCGTTCGCCACTTCCGGTCCAAAATTAGGAGAAAAAGTACCATGCAGAAAATGACGCGGCGCGGCTTCCTCCGCACTTCGGCGGGTGCAGCAGCAGCGGCGATGCTCGCCTCCACTGGCGTGAGCAAGCTGCTTGCTCAGGGCGCAGAACTCCCCACGCTCGTGACCTCGATCCGCACGCTGGCCAACCCATACCACAACACCTGGAACCTCGGCGCGCGCTTCTTCGCGGCATCCGTGGGCGCAGAGCACGTCACCCTGCTCCAGGAAGGCAACAGCGAGAAGAGCATCGCGGACATCAAGGCCATGCTGGCGCGTACCGGCGGCAAGATGGTCCTCGACGTCGACCCCAACGACTCGCCGGACTGCCGCCCCATCGTCGAGGCGTGCAAGGAAGCGGGCGCATTTGTCGTGACCCAGTGGAACAAGCCCGATGACCTGCATCCCTGGGACTTTGACCCGAACTACGTTTGCCATATCTCCTTCAATGGCGTGACCTCTGGCAAGGACACGGCCCTGGCGCTGTTCAATACCTTCGACAACAAGGGCGGCATCGTCGGGCTGGGCGGCATCCCCGCCAACGTGCCCGCCATCCAGCGCCGTGCGGGCCTGGACGAGGCGCTGGCCGAGAACCCGGACGTCGAGCTGCTGGACTGGCAGATCGCCAACTGGTCCGAGACGGAAGCCTTCGACAAGGTCGCGGCGTGGATCACGCGCTTCGGCGATGAGATCAAGGGCATCTGGGCCGCCAACGACAACATGGCGATGGGCGCTCTGGAAGCGCTGCGCCAGGAAGGGCTGGCCGGCACGGTGCTCGTGAGCGGCGTGGACGGGACGAAGCTGGCGATTGAGGGCATCCTCAATGGCGAAGTGGCGGCCACCGTCGGCTCTGACCCGTTCTGGCAGGGCGGCATGTCGCTGTCCATCGGCCTGAAGGCGGCGATGGGCGAGTTTGATCCGGCCACCGAGCCGAAGGAACACCGCGAGTTCTACGGGACCGGCATCCTGGTCACGTCGGAAAACGCGCAGGAATTCTACGACAAGAACATCCTGGACGTGCCGGTCATCGACTGGGACGACATCTGGGGTCGCGTCACCGGCCAGATCGTGTACGAATAAGCCAACGCGACGTTTGCACGGACGTTTTGGGGGACCTCGGACCATCGCGTCCCTGGTCCCCCAGGCCATCACCGGCGCGAAACACTCGGTCCTCACAGCTCAACTAAGGTTTTCAGACCATGACTTCAGAATCACTGCCAGTCAGGGCTGGCGATACACGACGCGCCCCGCCCTGGGTCCGCTATAAGGGTCTCTTGAAGACCTGGGGGCCGGTGCTGGTGCTGGTCGTCCTGTGCATCTTCATCACCCTGATCAGCCCCAACTTCATCGACAGCAAGAACCTGGTGCGGATCGCCACGGCGGCCACCATTCCGCTCTTTCTGGCCATCGGTGAGACGTTCATCATCCTGCTGGGCAGCATCGACCTGTCGATGGAAGGCGTGGTTGCCCTGAGCGCCGTCATGGTGTCGCTCACCGTGCGCAACGGCAGGAACGACAACGACTACGGCTGGCTGGCGCTGTTCGTCGCGCTGGGCGTTGGCGGGCTGATGGGCTTTCTGAACGGCTTCATTCACGTCCGGCTGCGCATCCCGTCCTTCATGAGCACGCTGGGCATGGGCTTCGTGGGCGTGGGCGCGGCCACTATCCTGTTGAGCGGCGAGCCGGTGCGCGTCCTGGACGAGAACATTCGCGGGCTGGCCCTGAACCGCTTCCTGGACATTCCGTACATGGTCTGGGTCGGGCTGATCGCGCTGGCCATTGCCTATGGCGTCCAGCGCTTCACCCGGTTGGGGCGCTACATTTATTCCATTGGCGGCGGCGAAGACCTGCTCGCCCTGTCGGGTGTGCCGGTCGGGCGCTACAAGATCATGATCTTCACGCTGGCGGGCCTGTTTTACGGTTTCGCCGGGTTGATCGCGGCGGCGCAGCTTGGCATGGGCAACGCGCTGATCATCCAGGGCAAGCAATTCGCGGCCATCACGGCGGTGGTGGTGGGCGGCACGGCGCTGTCTGGCGGCGTGGGCGGCGTGTTGAACTCGCTGGTGGGCGTGCTGGTCGTCGCGGTGTTGAGCAACGGCATGGTGCTGATGGGCGTCTCGCCGTACATTCAACAGGCGGTACAAGGCGTCCTGATCGTGATCGCGGTGGCGCTCTCGCTGGACCGGGCGCGCCTGAAGATCGTCAAATAGGCGCGGCGGCGGGGCAAAAGATCACCATGAGCGAACCCAAACAAGAACCACAAGCGCCGGTGCTGGTCGCGCGAAACATTGACAAGAGCTTTCCCGGCGTGCATGCGCTCAACGACGTGAGCATCGAGGTCTACCCACACGAAGTGGTGGGCCTCGTGGGCGAAAATGGAGCGGGTAAGTCCACGCTGATGCGCATTCTGGCCGGCGTGTACCAGCCGGACAGTGGCGAGCTGTCGATTGACGGCGAGCCGGTGAAGCTGTCCAACGCCCGCACGGCGAACAGCTACGGCATCGGCATGGTCTTCCAGGAACAATCGCTGCTGCCGAACATCTCCGTGGGCGAAAACATCTATCTCGGCCACGAAGACGAGTTCATGCGCTTCGGCGTCATCAACTGGCGCGCGCTGTTTGCTTCGGCGCGGCGGCAGCTGGTGAAGGTGGAGAGCAGCGTCGATCCGGCGCGCCGAACGGACGAGCTGAGCTTTGCCGAGCGCCAGATGGTTGAGCTGGCAAAAGTGCTCACCCTGGAAGAGCGTGTGCACCGCCACCTGATCATCCTGCTCGACGAGCCGACCTCGGTGCTGGAGAAGGCCGAGATCAAGATTCTGTTCGACCGGGTGCGCAATTTGCGGCAGCGCGCGTCGTTCATCTTCTGTTCGCACCGCCTGGACGAGGTGCTGGAGATCAGCGACCGCGTGTACGTCATGAAAGACGGTCAGGTCGTCAGCCAGCTCAAGGCGGCAGACGCCAGCGTGCCGGAATTGCACAAACTGATGGTCGGGCGCGGCCTGCAAGCAGAGTATTACCGCGAAGGGCGGCAGAAGCCCTACGATCCCGAGGTGGTGCTGAGCGTCAAGGACCTGAGCCGCGAAGGCGATTACCACAACGTCAGCTTCGAGCTGCACAAGGGCGAAATCCTGGGGATTGCGGGCGTGATCGGCTCCGGGCGCGAGCAGGTCTGCCGGACGCTGTTCGGCTTCGTCGCGCCTACATCGGGCGAGATTCAGGTGAACGGACGCCCGGCC
The DNA here is from genome assembly GCA_020851855.1 of Anaerolineae bacterium. GTDB lineage: Bacteria > Chloroflexota > Anaerolineae > Aggregatilineales > UBA2796 > JADZBY01. The sequence continues at coordinate 22,711 of JADZBY010000186.1, read as the reverse complement.
CATTTCCGCTCGCCGTCGGACGCGGTGGCCGCCGGGATCGGCTACATCCCGCAGGAACGGCGCACCGAAGGGCTGGTGCTGTTCCTGCCCGTGCTGCACAACATGTCGCTGGCGGACATCCGGCGCGTGCTGCGGCGCGGCGTGATCGACCACGAGTCCGAGCGCGGCATGGCCTCGAAGTGGATCAAGACGCTCAACATCCGCACGCCGAGCGCCAACGCCATGTGCCTGAACCTGAGCGGCGGCAACCAGCAAAAAGTCGTGCTTGCCAAGTGGATGAACGCCGAGTCGAAAATCCTGATCCTCGACCATCCGACGCGCGGCCTGGACGTGGGCGCAAAAGAGGAAGTGTACGAACTGGTGCGCAACCTGACCGACCAGGGCATCTCGGTCATCGTCATCGCGGACACCCTGGAAGAAACCATTGGCCTCAGCCACACCATCCTGGTCATGAAAGATGGCGTGGTCACGCAGCGCTTCGATGCGCCGCCGGGCCACAAACCGGAGCAACTTGACCTGATTGGCTACATGGTGTGAGCGCGCCAGGGAGAAGACCGATGTCACAGAACTCATCTGCCACGAGCGTCCGGGAGCGCCTGTCGGGCCTGGACCTGGGCCGCATCAAAGGCCTGGCTCCCATCATCGTCCTGGTGGCGCTGATCCTGCTGGTCGGGGTGAGCACGCCGGAGTTCATGGCCCCACAAAGCCTGATCGTGCTGGCCTCGGACACGGCGACGCTCTTCGTCATGGCGGCGGGCGTCACGTTCGCCATCATGCTCGGCGGCATCGACCTGTCCATCGAGGCGGTGGCCTCGTTCGTCAGCGTCGTCGTCGCGCTCACGCTGCCCGGCCTGGGCTATCTGGCCTTTCCGCTCGGCGTGCTGGCCGGGATGACCACCGGTCTGATCAACGGCCTGGTGCACACCTTTTTGCTGCTTCCGTCCTTCATCGTGACGCTGGCCGCGTCGGGCGTGTGGGTCGGCGTCGGGCTGCTCATCTCGAACGCCGCATCCATCCCGATTGGCGTCACCGAGCGGCCCATGCTGGAATGGATCACGGGCAAGACGCTCGGCCTGCCCAACGAACTGGTCATCGCCGCCATCGTGCTCGCCTTTGGCCTGTTCCTGCAACACTTCACGCCCTTTGGCCGCTATAGCAAGGCCATCGGCTCCGGCGAGGCGGCGACGCGCGCCTCTGGCGTGAACGTGCGCCGGACGAAACTACTCGCCTTTGTGGTGTCGGGCGGTCTGGCGGCGCTGGCGGGCGTAATGCTGGCCGGACGGTTGTCCAGCGGCAGCCCACGCATCGCGGATGCCTTCCTGCTGCCGGCCATCGCCTCGGTGGTGGTGGGCGGCACGTCCATTTCGGGCGGTGTGGGCAGCATCTGGCGCACCGTGGTCGGCGCGATGATCGTGTCGGTCATCCGGACGGGCATGAATTTCGTCGGCGTGGACGTTTTCGCACAGCAGATCTTCTTCGGCTCGGTGCTGATCATCGCCGTCGCCGCAACCATTGACCGCAGCAAGATGCCGATCATCAAGTAGTCGCAAGCGCCCGGCGCTGAAGCACCGGGCTAAGATTGCCAAGCCCTGACGGGCTACGCAGCGTTTTAGCCCGAAGGGCTTCGTAGGTTCAGGCCGTGCGTGTGAGGGTTAGAAGTAGGCCGCGGATCGCCGTTGAGGGCGCGTCGCGACGCGCCCCTACACGTTGTGGCGCTGTAGGGGGTGGCTCGCGAGCCGCCCGAAAACCTGATCCGTCCCAATTCCTTAGCTTCACAAGCACCGGGCTAAGATTGCCAAGCCCTGACGGGCCACGCAGCGTTTTAGCCCGAAGGGCTTCGTAGGTTCAGGCCGTGCGTGTGAGGGTTAAGAAGTAGGCCGCGGATCGCCGTTGAGGGCGCGTCGCGACGCGCCCCTACACGTTGTGGCGCGGGAGGGGGGGCTCGCGAGCCGCCCGAAAACCTGATCCGTCCCAATTCCTTAGCTTCACAAGCACCGGGCTAAGATTGCCAAGCCTTTACGGGCTACGCAGCGTTTTAGCCCGAAGGGCTTCGTAGGTTCAGCCCCGTGCTTCAGCGCGGGGCAGCTCCAAAAGCGCCAGTGCATCGAGAGCCTGTTCGACCGGGCAGCACGATAAAGAAAGGGGCATAGTAGCCACCATGGACATGGGTTTGAAGGGCAAAGTGGCCGTCGTGACGGGCGGCAGCGTGGGCATCGGGTTGGCCATCGCCGAGGGATTCGCCCAGGAAGGCGTCCATCTGGTGCTCGCCGCGCGCAATGAAGAGCGCGTGATGGCCAAAGCCGCCGAGATCGCCGGCAAGTACGGCGTGAAAGCGGTCGGCGTGGCCACCGACGTATCGAAGGCCGACGACATCACGCGGTTGGTCGGGCGCGCCGAGGCGGAGTTCGGCGGCGCGGACATCCTGATCAACAACGCGGGGACCGGCAGCGAAGAGACGATCATGGACGCGCCGGACGAGCGCTGGCAGTATTACTGGGACCTGCACGTCATGTCGACGGTGCGGCTGGCGCGCGGCATCGTGCCCTTCATGCGGCAGCGCGGCGGCGGCGTGATCCTGAACAACGCCTCGATCTGCGCCACCCAGCCGTTGTGGTACGAGCCGATTTACAACACCACCAAAGCGGCGCTTGTCATGCTCTCCAAGACGATGGCGGGCGAGTTCATCAAGGACAACATCCGCGTCAACGTGGTTAATCCGGGGCTGGTGCTCACGCCCGACTGGGTGAAGACGGCCACCATCCTGACCGAGGGCAAGGACCAGACGCCGATGGAGTACCTGGACAAGATCGCCAAGGACAACGCGCCGATTGGCCGGTTTGCCTCGCCGGAAGAGATCGCGAACCTGTTCGTATTCCTGGCCTCGCCGCGCGCCAGCTACGCGGTCGGTTCGACGTACTACATCGACGGCGGCTGGCTGCGCGTCATCACGTGACAGGCGGCTGAGGTCACGTCACGCCCTTCTCCCCAGCGGAGAGGGGCTTTTTTTGTTCCCCTGGCGCGGCATTTGGCTAAAACGGATAGCGCCGCGCCCGCTGGTAGAGCATCCGATTGCGGTCGCCACGGGGCGGTTGTGGGACGAGCCGCATGAACAGCCACGTGACGATGACGCCCACCACAAAGCCGCCGATGTGGGCAAAAAACGCCACGCCGCCGCCCGATGCCGTCGGGACGCCGAGCGACGCAATCCCGTTGAACAGTTGGAGCACGAACCAGAAGCCCAGCACGAACACGGCGGGCATCTCCTGGAGCGTGCCGATGCGCCCCAGCGGGATGATGCCGCGCACGCGCACCGTCGGGAACATGATCATGTAGCCGCCCAGCACGCCGGCGATTGCGCCGCTCGCGCCGACCATAGGCACTGTCGAGCCGGGCGTGATGGCTACCTGGGCGACCACCGCCGCGAAGCCGCACAGCACATACATGCCGAGGTACAGCAGCCCGCCCATCCGGTCCTCGAGGTTGTCCCCAAACAGGTACAGGTACAGCATGTTGCCGAAGATGTGCTCGAAGCCGCCGTGCATGAACATGCTGCGCAGCACGTCGAGCAGCGATTCCAGGGAGAACGGCGCGTGCGTGATATTGGCAGGCACGACGGCCAGGTCCATGAAGGCGCGTTCCAGGGCGGGCGCAGAGAGGGTCATCTCCCAGATGAACACAGCCACGTTGATGCCGATGATGGCGAAGGTCAGGATGGGAAAGCGGCGCGTCGGGTTGAGATCACTTATCGGTAACATCGAACTCCACTGAGCGGGTTTCCTGGCTCACCAGTGTCCGGGTAACGAAGGCAGATTCCCTTTCAAGGTAATGCCATCCGCCTGTGCCAACATGGGCCACATGGGGGATTCACGGATGGGAGTGCGGGCCGATGTTTTTGCGCGCCTGCATCACTACCTTCTCATGTAGAGCCAGTCTGGGAAAGAGGCAATGAGATAGGGAAGGTGCGATGAAGAAGTGGGTTGAACTGATCAAGACGACGATCCAGGATTGGAACGAAGACAAAGCGCCACGCTTGGCGGCAGCGCTGGCCTATTACACGGTGTTCTCCATCGCGCCGTTCCTGGTGGTGGTCATCGCCATTGCCGGGCTAGCGCTCGGACAGGACGCGGTGCAGGAACAGGTGATGGGGCAGATCTCCGGCCTTGTGGGGCAGGAAGGCGCATCGATGGTCGGCCAGATGATCGAGGGCGCGACGAAGCCCGCCGCTGGCATTTTCGCCGCCATCATCGGCCTGATCACGCTTGTGTTCGGGGCCATCGGCGTGCTTGCCCAGCTCAAGGACGCGCTGAACACGATCTGGGAAGTGCCGCCCAAGCCAGGCGGCGGCGTCATCGGCTTCATCCGGCAGAACGTGCTGTCGCTGGCCATGCTGCTGGGCATCGGTTTCATGTTGCTCGTCTCGCTGGTGGCCAGCACGGCCATCAGCGCCATCGGCAATTACTTCATCGGCCAGTTTCCCGCCTGGGAAGCCGTGTTGCAGGTGGTGAATCAAGTGCTGGCGTTCCTGATCGTCACGCTGCTCTTCGCGCTGATGTTCAAGTTCCTGCCCGACACCGAGATTGCGTGGCGGGATGTGTGGATCGGCGCGGCGGTCACATCGCTGCTGTTCAACATCGGCAAATTTGTGCTGGGGCTATACCTGGGCAATAGTGGGGTGGCGTCGGCGTATGGCGCGGCAGGCTCGCTCGTCGTGCTCTTGCTGTGGATTTATTACTCGGCGCAGATATTCCTGCTCGGCGGCGAGTTCACGCAAGCCTACGCGCGGCTGCACGGCTCGCGGGTGGGGCAGCAACGCGGAGCGGCGCAGCAAGCGTCCGTGGTCAGCATGCCGGATCGGGATCGCCCGCGTCTGGCTGCCGTGGCGATGGGGGCCGTGCCCGATGCGGACCTCGACGCCGTGCCGCTGCCCAAGCTGAGCGCCAAGAACCGGCTGGTGGGCCTGGTCACGATGGTCGTGCTCATGGTCGCAGGATGGCTGCTGGGCGGGCGCGGCAAACGCGACGAGCAGGCGTCAGCTTGAGAGAAATGAGGGGGAAGATACCTCACCCCCTGGCCCCCTCTCCACGCGGAGTACCGCGTAGAGAGGGGGAATAGCGCCATCCGGGCCGGCGATCTCCCTCTTCGTGCCGTCGGGGGTGAGGTTAGTCTGGTGCGATTGCCCTCACCCCCTGGCCCCCTCTCCCGACCGCCGAGTACGACTGGGAGAGGGGGAATGGCGCGCACCGGGCCGGCGATCTCCCCTCGCCATGCCGCCGGGGTCCCCGACAGGGTCCCCATTGAACGCTTGCGTTCAATGGGTGGTCTGGGGTGACGGACATGGAGAGGGGCCGGGGTGTGGACGCTTTGATGCGATAGCCCTGACTCTCCACCTCGAAAATCTGAGCGCCTTGTGTACAATTGGCCAGAAGCAGACACGACACCAGACACCCGCGCGGGATGGGCGCGACCGAAGCGCCCGCCCCTGAGGAGCAAATTCTGTTATGCGTATCCCGCTCTCCTGGCTCAAAGACTATGTGGATATCACCATCACGGCGGAAGAACTGGCCGAACGGCTGACGCTGGCCGGGCTGGAAGTGACCGCCATCGAGTACATCGGCGTGCCGCAGGGCGAAGCGCCCGAAGGTATCACCGTGCCGCCGTCCAGCCACCTGGTGTGGGCGCGCGACAAGATCGTGCTGGGCGCGATCCACGAGGTGAAGCCGCACCCTAACGCCGACCGGCTCGTCCTGGCCATGGTCGAGTACGGCGGGCCGTCGCTGGAGCAGGTGGTGACCGGCGCGCCAAACCTGTACCCGTACAAGGGCCTCGGTCCACTGCCCAGGCCGCTGCTCGTGCCCTTTGCCCTGGAAGGCGCGGAAGTCATCGACGGGCACGCCGAGGGCGGCCAGCGCATGATCCTCAAGGAGAAGTCGCTGCGCGGCATCCCCAACCGCACGATGGTGTGCAGCGCGAAAGAGCTGGGTCTGAGCGAGGATCACGAGGGCATCCTGATCCTGGAAGACATTGACGCTGCGCCGGGAACGCCGCTCGTTGATGTGCTGGGCGACGTGATCTTCGAGATCGACCTGTTGCCCAACACGGCGCGCGCCTATGGCGTGATCGGCGTCGCCCGTGAAGTCGCCGCGCTGACCGGCGGGACGCTGCGCGAGCCATCGTATGACTACCTGGCGACCGGCGAACCGGTCGGAGAGGCGTTCAAGATCGAGATTCACAACCCGCCGCTCAACCCGCGCTTCTGCGGCATGTTGATCCGCGAGGTGGACATCCGCCCCTCGCCGCAATGGATGCAGCGCCGCCTGGAAAAAGTCGGCGTGCGGGCCATCAGCAACATCGTGGATGTGACGAACTACGTCATGTTCGAGACGGGCCAGCCGCTACACGCCTTCGACTACGACATCCTGCTCCGGCGCAGCGGCGGCCAGCCGCCCACCATCCTCACCCGCACCGCGACGCCCGGCGAAAAGCTGCGCACCCTGGACGGCGTCGACCGTGTGCTCGACGATCAGGCCGTGCTGGTGTGCGATACGGCGGGCGTGCTGAGTCTGGCGGGCATCATGGGCGGCGAAGAAAGCGAGATACGCGACGATACGCGCCACGTCCTGCTCGAGGCGGCGAACTGGAACTACATCAACATCCGCCGCACGATGACCGTGCAGAAGATGAGCAGCGAGGCGGGCCTGCGCTTCAGCCGGGGCGTGCACCCGGCCCAGGCCAAACGCGCCATCACGCGGGCGGCGGAGCTGATGCGCGCGCTGGGCGGCGAGAAGGCGGTCATCTCGCGCGGTGTGGTGGATGTGTATCCGCAACCTGCGCCGGAAATCGTCATTGACCTGCCCGTGCGAGAGGTGGAGCGCCTGATCGGCGTGGCCATCCCGGCGGGCGAGGTGGCCAACGTGCTGCGGCGGCTGCAATTCGGCGTCGAGGAGCGCGGCGGCGTGCTGCGCGTGACCGTGCCCGATCACCGCGTGGACATCGGCGCGGGCGAGGTGGGCGTTGCGGATTTGTGCGAAGAAATCGCGCGCATCTACGGCTACGACCGTGTGCCGAACACGCTCGTGGAAGACCTGCTGCCGCCGCAATACACGAATACGGAATTGACGCGCGAGGAGCAGGTGCGCGACTTGCTGGCGCTGGCCGGCCTGCGTGAGGTGATCAACTACCGGCTGACCACGCCCGAAGCCGAAGCGCGCCTGGATGCGCCGGGCTTGCCGTCCGGGCTGCCGCAGACGAGCTACGTCACGCTGGCCAACCCGATTGCGGCGGACAAAACGTCGCTGCGGCACACGCTTTTGAACGGAATCCTTGAGAATGTGGCCTCGAACGCGCGCCACACCGACCGGCAGAAGTTGTTCGAGATCGGCAACGTGTTCCTGCCCAAGCCCGGCGAGCCGCTGCCCGACGAGCCGCGCCACCTGGCCATCGCCCTGACCGGCCCGCGCGACGTGCTCAGCTGGCAGGACCCGCCCGCAGCGCGTAAGGACCGCCCCGTCATGGACTTTTTCGACCTGAAGGGCGTCTTGGAAGCGCTGGCCGATGGCCTGCGGCTGCCGCGAGGCGCGGTCGAGTTCAGGCCGGAGACGCACGCCGCCTTCCATCCGGGGCGCTGTGCGGGGTTGCACCTGAACGGCAAGCGCATCGGCGTCGCGGGCGAAGTGCACCCGCTGGTGCGGCGCGCTTATGACCTGGAAGGCGTGGTGGTCGCCGCCGAGCTTGACCTGGATAGCCTGCTTGCCGACCTGCCCGACATTGACCGCATCGAGCCGATCAACAACCAGCCCGCCGTGTACCAGGACATCGCCCTGGTGGTGAGCGACGCCACCCCGGCCAGCGCGGTGGAGAACGCCATCCGCGAGGCGGGCGGCGCACTTTTGCGGCGTGTCGCGCTGTTTGACGTGTATCGCGGCGACCCGATCCCGGCGGGCAAGAAGAGCCTGGCCTACTCGCTGACCTACCAGGCCGAGGATCGCACGCTGACCGATGCGGAAGTGGCGAAGGTGCACGCCCAGATTGTGCGCTCCGTCGAGCGCCGGCTGGATGCAAAAGTCCGGGGATGACAGCGGATGACGGGCGAAAGGCGAAACGTTCAGTTCGGGTATAATCGGTGATGTGCCCTGGATTCGATGCGGAAGGTGCTTTGCATATGGAACTCGTGGGGCAGAAACTCGGCAGGTACGACATCGTGGCGTGGCTGGGCGATGGCGCACACGTGCATGCGTACCTGGCGCGCGACGAAGAGAACCAGCGCGACGTGGTGCTCAAGGTCATCAAGTCCACCTTTGCGCGCACCGAGGACTATGTGCGCCGCTTCCGTCAGGAAGCCCAGGCTGCGTTGGAATTGAACCACCCGCACATGGTCAAAATCTATGACTACAACCAGGAAGGCGACGTGCTGTACCTGGTCGAGGAGTTCTTGCCCGGCGGAAGCCTGCTCGACATCTTCAGCCGCCAGGAAGGCCAGCTGCCGCCCCAGACGACGCTCGACACGCTGGACCAGATCGCGTCTGTCCTGGATTACGCTCACGAGCATGGCATTGTCCACGGCGACCTGAAGCCCGAAAACGTGCTCTATGACCTGGAAGGCAACGCCTATCTGAGCGACCTGGGCATCACGAAGGAACTGAGCAAAGAGGCGTCCCGCACGCGCTCCGGGCTGGAGTTTGGCAACCCGAACTACATGGCCCCCGAAGAATGGCAGGGCGGCAGCGCTGGCCCGCGCACGGACGTGTACGCGCTCGGCATGTTGCTGTTCGAGATGTTGACCGGGCGGCTGCCGTTCAGCGCGCCTGCGACGGGCGGCGGCTTCGCCTTCATGCACCTCAACCACCTGATGAGCGCGCCGCTCTCCCTGCGCGCGCTGCGGCCCGATCTGCCGCCCGCCGTCGAGGCCGTCGTCAATCGGGCCATCGACAAGGACCCGGAGAAGCGCTTTCCCAGCGCCGGGGAGTTTGCGCGGGCCTTTCACGACGCGCTGGCCAGCCGGATCGACGCATCAGCCGCGCACGAGCCGGCCCCACAGCCGGCCCCACAGGCCGCGGATGCCCCGTTCGCCCGGCTCTTCGGTCGCGAGACGCCGGTGGAGTCTGCGTCCGGCCAGCCGCAATCCGCGCCTGCCGCCGCGCCGAGCGCGCCGCCGGCCCGGACCAGCCGCCCCGACGATGCGACCACCTACTTTGCGCTGGCGATTCTGATCGCGCTGCTGTTCGGCATCGCCGTTGGCCGCCGCCTGCCGGGCAGCAGGGGCTAGAGCATGGAACTCCGCCAACTGTGGGCCGTCGTGGCGCGGCGCTGGTGGCTGATTGCGCTCCCGGCGCTGGTAGCGGCGCTGCTGACGCTGCCTGCGCTGCGAAACGTCATCTCGCCGCCCGTCGCTTACACGGCGGCGGTGCGCTTCACCGTCAGCCAGATTCCCGGCGAAGCGGGCGCGACGGTCCAGGCTCCGGGGCGCGGCACGTTCGAGGACGAGAGCTACATCCCGTGGCTGGCTTCGGAGTACGCCGTCATCAATCTGGCGGGCTGGATGCGCACAGAGAGCTTCGCGCGGGAAGTGGCCGCCGCGCTGGCCGAGCAGGACCTCGAGCTTGACCCGGCGGCAGTCCAGGGCGCGATCAACGCCGACGCCGTGCGCAGCATCATGACGTTGTACCTGACCTGGCCCGACGCAGCGCAACTGGAGCGTATCGCCCAGGCGGCGATCTATGTCCTGCAAGAGCGGCATCAGGTCTACTGGCCGCAACTGGCCGCCGCGCGGGGCGTCGTGACGGCGCTCGATACGCCCAAAGCCGCGCCCGCCGCATCATCACTGGCGGACCGTCTCGCCCCGCTGTTCCGGATTCTGATCGGGCTGGCGGCGGGAATTGGCCTCGCCTTCCTGGCCGAGTACCTCGACAGCGGCATCCGCAACCGCGAGGAAGCCGAAACGTCGCTCGATCTGCCGGTGCTGGCCGAGATTCCGCCGCATCGTTGACCGTTTGCCTCACCCCTGCCCCTCTCCACGCTGAGTACAGCGTAGAGAGGGGACTGCGCGGCGAGAGGGCGGCAAGCTCCCCCCTCCATAGCGTCGGGGACCGACGTCACGGAGAGGAGCCGGGGATGAGGGCGTTTTGATACGATCTGCCCCATCCGGACGCATGCCCGCTTTGCGCCCCCAATCTGCGACGTTGTATAATCGCCGGGCGCTTCGGAGAGCTGCGAATCATGACCGTCACCGACGACATCAAGGCGCGCCTTGATATAGTCCAGTTCATTTCGCAGTACGTCCCGCTGAAGAAAGCGGGGCGGAACTACACCGCGCCTTGCCCTTTTCACCAGGAGCGCACACCGTCCTTTGTGGTGTTCCCGGATACGCAGGGCTGGCATTGTTTTGGCGCGTGCGGCGAAGGCGGCGACATCTTCAACTTCGTGATGAAGAAAGAAGGGCTGGACTTCGTCGGCGCGCTGCGTTTCCTGGCGGAAAAGGCCGGCGTCGAGCTTCAGGAACGCACGTCCGACCAGATCAAGCAGGACGAGCGCCTGGACAAGTTGCGCGGCTTGCTCAACGAGGCGGCGACGTTCTTTCAGAAGAAGCTGAGCAGCGGCGCGGCGTCCAAACATGCGCGCGACTACGTGCAGCGGCGCAGCATCAACGCCGAGACGGTCGATCTGTTCCGCATCGGGTACGCGCCCGCCGGTTGGGACGAGGCCATCGATCACCTGCGTCTGCTCGGTTATTCGCTGGAAGAAGTGGTTGAGGCAGGCGTCGCGGTGACGAACGAAGCCGGGCGCACCTATGACCGCTTCCGCAACCGGTTGGTCATCCCCATTTTCGACGAGCGTGGGCGGATCATCGGCTTCGGGGCGCGCGCGCTCGCCGCCGAGGACAACCCGAAGTACCTGAACTCGCCACAAACGCCGCTCTTCGACAAGAGCGCCACGCTCTTCGGGCTGCATCTGGCGCGGCGAGCCATCCGCGAGAGCGAGATGGCCGTCATCGTCGAGGGCTATATGGACGCCATCCAGGCGCACCAGTCGGGCTTTAATAACGTCGTGGCCCAGATGGGCACTGCCCTGACGCGCCCGCAGCTCAAGCAGCTCAGCAAGTACGCGCGGCGGCTGGTCCTGGCCCTTGATCCCGATGTGGCGGGCGCAAAGGCGACCATGCGCGGCCTGGACGTGGTCCGGCAGGCTTCTGAGACGACTCAGGCGTTTTTTGACCCGGCGGCGATGATCCGGCAGGCCAGCCGGCTGGACATCGACATCCAGGTCATCACCATGCCCGAAGGCAAAGACCCGGACGAGCTGATCCGCGATGATCCGCAAGCCTGGACGAGACTGATCGCCAGCGCGACGCCGGTCGCCGACTATGTGATCGAGGCGGGCACGGCGCATCTGCCGCCCAATGCTACGCTGGCCGAGCGCGAGCAGGTGGCCCGCGAGCTTGTGCCGATCCTGATGGCGACCGAAAGCTCGCTCCAGGAATACGCCAATGTGCAGAAGTTGGCCTACAAGCTCCGGCTGGGCAGCGGGCGCGAACTGGCATCCTGGGCGCAGGCGCAGATTCGCGCCGTCACCACGCCCATGCAGCCCGTCACGCCGCCGCAGGACCGGCAGGCCCGGCCAGCCGAGCCGGCGCGCCCGGCGGAAACGGCCACGCCGGACAGTACGGCGGATCGGGCGGCGCGGGCGGCGCGGCCTGGACCGCCCGTCGCGGGCGGCAGCGTTGTGGAGCGCGAGTGTTTGGCCATGTTGATCCGCCAGCCGGAGCTGCTCTCGTCGGTGAACCGGCGGCTGCGCCTTTTGGCGTCGCAGTGGGCGCAGGCGCACGATGCGCTTGGCCCGTTGTCCATCGATGATTTCACGCAGTCCGATCTGCGGGCGGTTTTCGACACGCTCCAACGCGCGCTCGGCCAGGATGAGCAGGATGTGAACGACTACCTGACTGCCCGGCTGCCCTTCGAGCTGCGCGAGGTCTTGGAGCGCTTGCGCGCGGAGCCGGTTGAGGGCTTTGAACAACGCCTTTCACAGCCGCTCCGGCCCGATTTGCGCGGCTTCCTGAAGGTTCGCACGCCGGAAGAGCGCCTGGAACCGCGCGCCCTGGAGTTGCGTAAACAACGCTTGCGGCGCGAAAATATGGATCTCCAGTTTTTGCAGCAATCCGCAGACGCAGAAATGGACCGGACGTATGGGCAGCGATTGCTCATCAACAAGACCGCAATCTCGGCCATCGACTCCGAGATTCGGCGGGGGCCGTTCAGGGGTTAGGATAGCCACAGGGTAGCCATGGCCAAGCGGGCGAGCAAGAAGATCATCAACGACATCTCCCCTTCCGATCCGGAAGAACTGAAGGACGGGAGCGAAGGCGCGATGGACGAGCCGGAAGTGCTGCCATTCTTTGACGATGGCGAGGACGATTCGCGGTCCATGCTGGCCCAGCTCGAGGAGATGGGCATCGACGTGCCGCCGGACCTGGGCGCAGGCGGGCATTTTCTTGGCGACGCTGACGAGGAAGACTTCGAGGACATCGAAGAAGACGACAGCGACCTGGAAGACAGCCGCATCGACGGCGTCGTGCTGGCCGATGACCCGGTGCGCATGTACCTCAAGGAAATCGGTCAGGTTCAGCTTCTGGACCCGAACCGGGAGACGTGGCTGTCGTCGCAGATGGCCGCCGTCACGCTGCTCGATCAGGTATTGGAGCAGGCTGGCCCGGACGCCCCGGCGTCCACGGCGCTGCTGGTCCTCTACGATCACCTGGTCGGCTTCTGGGACGAGGTGACGACGCGCGCCGCCAACTACAAGCTGGAGATTCCGGACCTGGTCACGCTGATCGACGAGTCGGCGGCGCTGCACGACGAATGGCGCAGCGACGGCCATTCGTACATCCGCGTGTACCTGGAAAAGGGCGAATGGGGCCGCGACGACAACTGGACGGCGCTGGCGCGCAGCCTGTTCGAGGTGTTCCAGGCTATCTATCTCGTGCCGCCGGTCATCCGCGACCACCTGCGCGAGCACGTGGTGCGCCACCGCAAGCTGCCGCCGCGCGAGACGCTCGCCAAGTGGCTGGCCAAAGAGGGCCAGGCGCTCGAAACGGCGACGGCGGAGCACTCCCGCGAGGTGCGGCACTGGGCCAATCTCGCCGCCGAAGCGCTGACGCGGGCCAATCTGCGGCTGGTGGTCAGCGTCGCCAAGCGGTACATGATGCGCGGCATCAGTTTCCTGGACCTGATCCAGGAAGGCAACATCGGGCTGTTGCGCGCGGTCGAGAAATTCGACCATACGAAGGGCTTCAAGTTCAGCACGTATGCGACGTGGTGGATCCGGCAGGCCATTAGCCGGGCCATCGCGGACCAGGCGCGCACCATCCGCATCCCGGTGCACATGGTCGAGACGATCAACCGCCTGATGCGCGTCCAGCGGGAGCTGATCCAGAAGCTTGGCGCGGAGCCGAGCACCGAGCAGCTCGCCCTGGAGATGGAGTTCCTGACACCCGACGAAACCCAGCAGATTCGTGATGCCGAGGCGGCTGGCGCGAAGCGTCTGGACCCGGTCATGGCCCGCAAGCTGCGCCGCGCCGCGAACAAGGTGCGGCGTATCCTGCGCATCTCGCAGGAGCCGATGTCGCTGGAGATGCCGGTTGGCGAGGAAGACTCCAGCCTGCTGGGCGATTTCATCGAGGATGACAAGGTGATCGGCCCGGTGGACGCCGCCGCTCGCCAGCTGCTCAAGGAGCAGGTGCGCGGGGCGCTCTCGGCCTTGAGCGAGCGCGAGCGCGAGGTGCTGGAGATGCGCTTTGGCCTTCAGGACGGGCAGGAGCATACCCTCGAAGAGGTCGGGCGACATTTCGGCGTCACGCGGGAGCGCATCCGCCAGATCGAGGCGAAGGCGTTGCGCAAACTGCGCCATCCGACGCGCAGCCGCCCGCTGCGGGATTACCTGTAATCCCGTCCCCACCCCCTGCCCCTTTCCCTGCCCGTCGCCCCAAAGGGAAGCCCGACGCCATGGAAAGGGAAGATCGCAGGCAGTGCTCGCGCGCTGTTCCCCTCTCTACGCTGTACTCAGCGTAGAGAGGGGGCAGGGGGTGAGGACTCTTCTATTTCCCCCAAGTTGCCCTTCCCCGTCTCCCCGGCGATAATCGCTCGCGCTTAGCTGTATTGTGGAGTGGAAATCTGACGATGAGCAGCGACCTGCACTGGACGGCGGGCGTACACCATGACGGCTCGCCGCTGTATGTCTCGAACGGCCTGCCCCGGTTCGGCGACCATGTGGAAATCCGGCTGCGAACGCCGCCCCACGCCCCGATCCGGGCCATATTCCTGCGCACCACGCCCGATGGCGAGGCGCACCACGAGCCGATGCATCTCTTTCGCCAGGAAGGCGGCGTACAGTGGTGGAAGGCGGAATTGCGAGTCACCATGCCCGCGGTCCACTACCGCTTCAAGCTGCTGACGGACGAGGGCGCGTACGTGTACAATGCGCTGGGCGCGGATCGCGCCGACGGCCCCGACGCCGCCGATTTCAAGCTGGTGGCCGGTTTCCAGGGCGCGCCGTGGATCGAAGAGACGGTCTTTTACCAGATATTCCCCGACCGCTTCCGGGATGGCGACCCGGCGCTGACCGTCAGGGCGGGCGAATACTCGCGGCGCGGCTTCACCACGCAGCAGCGTCCGTGGGGCGCACCGCCGCTGCCCTACCGCGAGGCGGGCAACCTGGACTTTTACGGCGGCGACCTGCCCGGCATCGTCGAGAAGCTGGACTATCTGGCCGATCTGGGCATCACGGCGCTGTACCTGACGCCCATTTTCACGGCGGAAACCAATCACCGCTACGACATCCTGGACTTTCATAACGTCGATCCGCACCTGGGCGGCAACGCGGCGTTGGCCGATCTGAGCCGGGCGTTGCACGAGCGCGGTATGCGGCTCATGCTGGACGTGACGCTGAACCACGTTGGCTCGCGCCACCCCTGGTTTCTGGCCGCGCAGGAAGACCCCAACGCGCCCACCGCCGAGTTTTTCACGTTCGACAAGCACCCAGACGATTATGCGAGCTGGCTCGGCCACAAGTCGCTGGTGAAGTGGAACTACCGCAGCCAGCGCCTTCGCGACGCGATGTACCGTGCGCCGGATTCGGCGCTGCGGCGCTGGCTGCGCGAGCCGTATGCCATCGACGGTTGGCGACTGGATGTGTACAACATGCAGGCGCGGCAGGGCGCGCACCAGCTTGGCGACGAGGTGGGCCGCGAATTGCGCGCCGCCGTGAAACAGGATCGCCCCGACGCCTACATCCTGGGTGAGCACTTCTTTGACGGCACGCCGGCCTTGCAGGGCGACCAGCTCGACGCGACGATGAATTACCAGGGCTTCACCATCCCGGTCTGGCGCTGGTTGTCCGGGCGCGATAGCGGCTGGGCGTCGGGTGTGCCGCAAGCCGATATGTACCTGCTGCCCACCGATGCGCTGGTCCGGCAGTGGGCGCGTTACCTTGCCGCGACGCCCTGGGCGCTGGCCCGGCAGCAGTTCAGCCTGTTGAACAGCCACGACACGGCGCGCATCCTGACCACGCTGGACGGGAACAAGGCGCTGCAGAAGCTTGCCGCCGTGCTGCTCTTGAGCTTCCCCGGCGCGGCGAGTGTGTACTACGGCGAAGAGATCGGCATGGAAGGCGGGCACGATCCGGACTGCCGCCGCTGTATGCCGTGGGACGAGGCGGCCTGGGACCACGATCTGCGCGCACATTACCAGCGCCTGATCGCACTGCGAAAGACCGCACCCGCGCTGCGTGAGGGCGGCATCCAGTTCCTGTACGCCGACGATGGCTTGCTCGTTTACCAGCGGCAGTCGCCAACGCAGCGGCTCGTGATCATCGGCTATCGTGGGCCGGGCGGGCGCGCCGAGGCGGCGATCCCGGTCTGGCACGCCGGTCTGGCGGATGGGGCGCAGCTGGTGGATGCGCTTGGCGGCACGGCCTTCACGGTCGAAGCGGGCCGCATCCGCCTGACGAGCCTGGAGCCGGGCGCGGCCTTGATTCTCGAAGAGCGTCGCGCTTAGCGGGTGTGATGCACGTCGAGCGGCGGACCTCACCCCCGGCCCCTCGCTATGCCTGCCACCCCAGACCACCCATTGAACGCAAGCGTTCAATGGGGACCCGGTCGGGGACCCCGGCAGGCATAGCGAGGGGAGTTCGCCAGCCCTACCGCCGCGCTCTTCCCCCTCTCTACGCGGTACGCCGCGTGGAGAGGGGGTCAGGGGGTGAGGGCCGGCCAAACGGAAGCGCATCCGGCTGCCAGTCATCGCTTGCACCTCGCCTGTATCCACTGTATCCTTCGGTGACATTCCGGTTGGCTTGACCGGCGCACCGTGCGGCGGCAGCGGGTCGCACGAAGAGGACACCAGCCACCATGACCTCGGCCTCGGACAATCTCAGTGACGCGCCCACAGCCCTCGCGGCGTGGCGCGAGTCGATTCGCCGCGTTCAGTGGCAATCGCTCGCCTTTCTCGTCGGCGGATTGCTCGCGATGTACGCCGGACAGGCCCAGCTTTTCGAGGGCCGGACGAACGCATCCACCAGCGGTGGATGGGTCTTTTTGCTGGTGGGCCTGGGCATGGTCATCTACGGGCTGCGCGGGGCGGTCATCCGGGACGACGGGGCTTTCCCGGACGCCGCACCCGCGCCCAGCGGCATGGCGGCGCGCGGCGTGCTGCGCTTGCGCCCGGCCTGGCTGGCGCTGGCGGTCGGGTTGGCCATCTTCACCGGCTGGCGCTCGACGCAATCCCCGCAGGAAGCGTACGTGTGGGAGCACCTGCTCGTGTGGGGGCTGTCGATGGCCGCCCTGGTGAAGAGCATCGCGCCGCCCGCCGATCAGCCGGCGCGCACGGACCGCCAACCGCTCCGACGTGGTGAACTCGCCCTGCTTGTGTCCATCCTGCTCGTGGCGTTCCTGTTGCGCTTCAGCGACCTGCAACACAACCCGGTCATTTTCGACCAGGATGAAGGCTCGTTCGCGTTGGAAGGCACAGCCATTCGCGGCGATAGAAACTTCCAAGTCAGCCCGTATCATGCTGGAGTGTACGGGTTCCGTATCGGCTACCAGATTCTGGTCGGCTTCTCCACGGGCATCTTCGGGCAGACGGCCTTCGCCGCCCGCCTGCCCGCCGTGCTGCTCGGCGCGCTGGGCGTTGGCGCGGCGTACCTGGTCGGGCGCGAGCTGCTCGGCTGGCGCGGCGGGCTGGCCACGGCGCTCTTCATGGCCTCGTGGTCCTATCACATCCAGTTCACGCGCATCTCGCTCAACCAGGCGGGCGATCACGCCTTCGCCGCGCTGGCATTCTACTTCCTTCTGCGTGGCATCCGCTGCCGTGCGCCGGTCGATTATGCCCTGAGCGCGCTGATGCTGGCCATCTCGCAGCTCTTCTACCTGGGCGGCGTCTTCACCACAGCAGTGTTGGCCGCCTACCTGCTGTTCATCGCCCTGTTCCGCCGCGACATGCTGCACCGGCAATGGCGCTCGTTGGGTGCGTTCGTCGTGGCGGCGATGGTGGTCACGCTGCCGATGCACATTCACATGCTGCATTTCCGGCAGGCGTACGTCCCACGCACCGGCACAACCAGCCTCGGCAGCGGCCAGGTACAGCGCGCCATTGATGACGGCAGGTTGGGCGAGTATCTCGGCGAGCAAGTGCACTATTCGTTTCTGGCGCTATTCCACTATGGCGACCGGAGCGGCTGGTATGGGCGCGGCTCGAATCTGCTGGGCCTCGTCGGTGGGCCGCTGCTGCTCATCGGCGCGGCCATGTCGCTGTTTGTCATTTGGCGCTGGCCCCACTTGTCGCTGCCGCTGGGCTGGAGTCTGGCCGTGGTGGTGATGGGATCGACGCTGACCACCTCGCCGCCGCAGTACCAGCGCTATTTTCCCGGCGCGACGGCGTTTTCGTTGCTGGTAGCCCTCGGCGCTGCGGCGCTGGCGGTGGGCGTGGCGCGCGCCCTGAACCGCTACAGCCTGCGCCATAACCTGCTGGTGGCGCTGGGTCTGCTCATCTTTGCGGGCAACCTGATCTTCTACCTGGGCGTGTACGTACCGACGCGGCCCTACTTCAACAGCCGGATCACGTATGCGACGAACGCTACGGCCCAGGCCATGCTCCAGGCATCACGCGAAGGGCGTCAGGTGGTTCTGCTGGGGACGTTCTCAACGGGCGTGGAGAACACCGTCGCGGTGCGTTACCTGATGTATGGCCGCTCGTACGTCGTATTCGATTCGCTCGATCTGACCAGGATCGATCCCGGCGCATGGCTGGCGGTCATCGTCGCGCCAGAGCAGAACGACGCGCTGGCCGTTTTGCGGCGTCGCTACCCCGACGGGCGGGTCCGCCGCGTGATTCTCGATTACGACGGCTCCACCGGCTTCTACGTCTTCGAGCGGGGCGGCTTTTCGGATGGCTGAGGCCTATGCCCCGACATGGCCATCCTGCACCGGCAGCGCGAAGTGGAAATCGGAGCCGACGCCCAGTTTTGTATCGACGCCCAGCCGCCCGCCGTGCATCTCGACCAGTTCTTTGGAGATCGCCAGTCCCAGTCCCGTTCCACGCCGCCGCTTGTCCTTGGGCGGCGTGGCCTGGACAAAGCGCTTGAACAGATTGCCCACATCTTCCTGTGCGATGCCCGTGCCCGTGTCGTGTACGCCGATCAGCACCTCGGCGCTGTCGGCCTGGTACTCGGCGTACAGCGTCACGCTGCCCTGGTCGGTGAAGCGAATCGCATTGGCCAGCAGATTCATGAGTATCTGCTGGATGCGCGCCGGGTCCATGGTGAGCGTGGGCAGCGACTCCGGCAGCCGCAAGTAGAAATCGACGCCGGGCGGCCAGGGCAAGCCGCGACCGGTATCGTACACATCCCGCAGGAAGGCATCCACCGCGACCGGCTCCGGGTACAGGCGCAGGCCGCCCATCTCCAGCTTGGACAGGTCAAATACGTCGTTGGTGAGCTTGAGCGCGCGCCCGGCGGCGTCGTAGGCGCGTTTGACCCACTCGATCTGCCGCTGCGTCAGATCGCCAAACGCGCCCTCTTTGAGCAATTCCAGCGAGCTGAGCACGATGGTGAGCGGCGCGCGCATGTCGTGGGCGACGTTGCCCAGCCAGACTGTGCCCAGCCGGTTGGCCTCGACCGCCTCGTGCCAGTTCTTCTCAATGGCCGTCTTGGCTTCTTCCAATTCGCGGGTGCGCTCGGCGATACGCGCCTCAAGCTCTTCATTGAGCTGTGCGTTTTCGATGGCAATTGCGGCCTGGTTGGCGAAAAGCGAGAGCGGCGTCAGGTCTTCTTCGCTGAAACGGCCCTCGGCGGAGCGATTTTCGACGTAGATCGCGCCCAACACCTGCCCACGGGCGATGAGCGGCACGCACATCACGGAGCGCAGCTTGAGCAGCATCACACTGCGCGCCGTGGAGAAGGTTGGGTCCAGCCCCGCATCGCGCACCACGAGCGGCGATCCGGTGCTGACCACGGCGTTGAGGATGGTGCGGCTGATCTGGTCCACGGCGTTGGCCGCCATTTCGCCCGGCGGCGCGTGTACGACGCGAAAGTCGAGGCTCTCGTCGGCGTTGATGAGCACCAGGTAGCCGCGTTCGGCCCCGACCAGCCGAATCGCCTCGCCCATTGCATAGTCGAGCAGCGGGGAGAGCGTGCGCGTCTCCGCCATGCGGCGGCTAAGGTCCAGCACCGTCTGGAGCATGTCTTGATCCATGGCCGGGAGCGCTCCTGGGCGTTATGCGGCGTGTACACTAACCGCCCATTGTACAACAGACTACGGCGATGCAGTCGAAGCGACGTCAGGCCCGATATGGTCCGGGGATTCGACGAGGGCGGCTCGCGAGCCGCCCCTACACGGTCGCGGTAGGGGCGCGGCGCGACGCGCCCGCCACGACCCCCGGTGTTCCGCTGTGCCCGCCGCGTCAGCGCCCTGCCCAGAAGCGGTCCAGCGCCGCGATGGTCTGTTCGCGCTGCTCCCAGTGCGGCAATCCGCGCGTGGGCAGGATGCGCTCGGCGTGCCAGTTCGGGCGGCGCTGCAACAGGCCCGGAAGCTCTTCGAACGAGGTGAACGGGTCATAGTCGTACAGGACCAACACCGGCTGCGTGATCTTCTCGTAGATGCTCTCCAGCGCGTCGAGCGTGAAGAGCTTGCCGCTGATGAAGTACAGCGGGGCGTACCGCGCGCCGGGCCGGTGCGACGTCTGGTAGGCGTAGTCAATCCATGCTTCGGGCACGTCGCCTTCGAAGCTCTGGCGCAGGAAGTAGCGCAGGCTGAGGCGGCTGGCGATCAGGTCGTAAATGGCCTGGCTCCAGATCGGCGCAGAGACGACGCTGTGCAGCACGCCGCCGTAACCGTACATATCCGACTTCTGGACGGCGTTGCGTTGGGCGCGTTCGCTCAGGCCGGTGGGCGAAATCAGGGCCAGCGACGCAAAGCGCTCCGGCTCGGCCAGCGCTGCCATCCCGGCAAACTCGCTGCCCAACGAGAGCGCGATCACGTCCACTGCTTCGGGTTCTTTGACCTGGGAGCGCACCAGGTCCAGGATGGCGTCGCGGTAAATATCCGGCGAATAGACCCGGTTGGAGCGATCCGAGAAGCCGAAACCGGGCAGGTCGAGCGCGTACACGGGCCGCCCTGCGCGATAGTGGTCGAACAGCGGGCGCATCTCGTGGCTGCCGCCCGCCGCGTTGATGGCGTGCACCAGCACCAGCGGTCGCCCTTCGACGCGGCGGTCCACGTAATAGCTCAGGATGCCCGCCGTCGGGCTGGCAAACGTGCGGCGCTCGGCGTCCAGCGCGGGCGGCAGATCGACGTTGTGGTTGATGCGCAGCGCGCTGTACGCCATCCAGCCGCCAGCCGCCGCCGCGCCCGCCAGGATCAGCGCTCCCGGCTTGCCGCCACGCCGCGCTTCGGCCTTCTCATGCTTCCCGGTCATGTAAATGCGACTCCTTACGAGGGTTCAGGAACAGGCAATCTTTCGCCAAACCGTGCGCCGTGCTCGCCGCCCGTCATTCGGCCATGCCGGCCAGAAACAGGTCGAGGCCGAGCACGTCTTTGACCAATCCGCTCTTGATGGCGAAATCCGTCTCCAATAGATTACGGAGAATGGCCTCTAATTGTTCCAAAGAAAAGCGCCGCGCCTGTTCGCTGAGTTTGCGGGCGTGCCAATCGCCGCGCACTTCGGGGACCTGGCGCACATCCGCGCCGAGGTCGATGGCTTCGCGCACCTGGATCAGCAGCCGAAAATGGCGGTTGATCATGCCCAGCAGCATGAGCGGTTCTTCGTTCTCCAGCAGACGGTGCACGAGCAACGCCGCCTGCGCCCCGTTGCGCGTGGCGATGGCGTCGATGATGTGGAAGATGCTCGCTTCGGGCACGTAGGGCGTCAGCGCGGTCACGTCCGCCTCGCTGATGGCGCGCTCCGTGCCGACGTAGGTCACCAGCTTGATGCACTCGCTGTCCGCCGCGTACAGGTCTTGCCCGATCATCTGGGCCAGGGCGGCGGCGGCGCGCGGCTCCATCCTGCCGCCGTAATATTCCGCACGCTGGGCAATCCAGCGCGCCACCCAGCCGGCATCCCAACGGCGGCGCGACTTGTCTTTCTCGTTGGGACGGTCGCTGGGGTCGCGCGGCGGGGAGTGTTCCTTGACAAAGCCGCGCTGCCCCTCGTCGAGCGCCAGTCGCAGGACCGGGTGCTTTTCGGGGAGAATCTCAGATTCGAGGAACACCAGCCGCGCCGTTTCGGGCAGGTTCGGCAGGGCCGCGAGCAGCGCCTCAAGCTCGGCTTTCGCGCCCTTGCCGCTGCCGCGCCGGTTCAATGCGGCGAGCATGCCCTCGACGATGACCAGACGGCGGTCGGCAAGGAAGGGCATGACGCTCGCGGCGGACAGCACGTCGTTCACGCTGACCTGCGCGCCGTCCAGCACGGTGGTGTTCAGGTCGCCCAGCGCCGGGTCGCTCATGCGGGCGCGCAGCACTTGCACCTCACCACGCAGGCTGAACCGATCATCGCCGTGCAGGACGTAGAAGGTAGGCGCGGGGCGGGTGGGCGTCATGGCGCGACTTCAGACGGCTACGATGAGCGTGTGGCCACCCGGTGCGCGACGATCTTGCCGCCGCGCAGCCCGCGCGTCTCACGGCGCGTGATGCTCAGCACTTCCAGGTCGCCCAGGTCGCCCAGTGTGGTGAAATGCTGCTGGAATTTCAGCCCCAGCGGGCGCGAGAAGACGATGGCCAGCACGGACAGGGCAACGACCATCGGCACGCGGCCCACGTAATCCGCCATGCCGCGCCGCACGCCGACGCTGCCCGCCAGCGCCGCGACGCCGATCATGGAGCTGGTGGTCAGGAGCGACGTGCCGCAGTTGGGGTGAACGGCCAATTGCGCTTCGCCCGCGCGCATCCGGCGCAACGCCTCGTTGACCGCCGCCTCGACCTGGTGCGTTTCGATGTCGCCGAGCAGCCAGAAGCCTTTGGAATCCGAGCGGCCCGCGACGGAGAGCCGGGGCACGCGGGCGCTGAGCATGTGCACGGTGGCGTGCTCCAGGCCGTGGTTGCGGCGCGTGCGGCGGACGAAGGGCGTATCGAGCAGGGGTTGAACCGACTTCGCCATGTTTTCGATCACGGCGTTTCCTCAGAACAGATGACCGGATAGGTACGGGGAAAGGGTAGCACTTTTGCGCGCCGATTGCTACC